>JAPLFM010000297.1 GCA_026390675.1 Candidatus Kapaibacterium sp.
ACCTACAAAAATATCTTTGTTTGTATAATCTATTTTTACTATTTTGCGTTCCATAGCTTGACCTATAATAGTTTGTAAAAAAAGTGATTTCTTAAAACTTTTAAACTATTTGGTCAGGCTTATATTTTAAACATAATATCTACAGCTGAAATAGACTGTTTTAGGCAGATTACATCCTGCTCCTTTTTAAATAACAAAATCTTTCACAGAGATAACTCTAGTGATTATAAAAGAGTACAAAAAAGGATTTATTTATATTTATTATCAATGACTTAGAGATATTTTAAATCAACTAATTAATACACCCACATAAATGTGGGAAAATTTTCTTTTGCTCTTAGACTAAGTTTTGCTTGGATTTTAACATAAAAGGAATCTAAATTTTTGTTTTTCAAACAGCATTTAAGAGACCTCACCCCAGCCCTCTCCGATCGGAGAGGGAGCAATTAAGACGGAGATAATATGTATATATTACATTATTCTTTAATGAATTTCCACTCTTTAGACCCAATTTTAAGAATATATGTACCATTTATTAAATTAGAAACATCTATAGTTTCTTTAATTTCTGCATCAATTATTCTTCGACCATTTAAGTCAATTATTTGTATTTGCTCATTGCCTTTGAAAAATGAAAGATCTAATTTTAATATGCTATGAACTGGATTTGGTGAAAATGGTAATTTGTCATTATTATTCAAATCTTCAACTGATAAATCTACTATAAATCCCTCACCTTCCAGAATACACAAACTATCTGTTATTCTAGCATCTGAATGAAAGATTATAGTGTCTTTGTATTGAATTGGTAAATTTGGTTTGAATGATGCTGTGAATTCTTTGTACTTACCTGCTGATACAATTATAGGATTAGCTTTTGATAAGTTTGGATACAAAGCTTTCAAATTTGTTGTAAATGGTGTTAAATGTAATGCTGTAAATCCTGTTATAGCCAAATCTGCTGCTTTAGAATTATTGGTAATTCGTATTACTTTTGTTTGTGCATTAGCATCTGCTACATCCACTTGACCAAAATTATAATCATCAACCATTATTTCTGGATCGCCTTTACCTGCTCTTACTTCTACTTTATAACCAAATGTACACTCATCTCCTACTCCAATTGAATCTATGAAAGAGGTATAGCCTGAGTTTAACAACGTTAAATCTGGGGTAAATGTTACTTTTATTGGAAGTGAATCGCCAATAGCTAATGCTTTAGGCATAACCCAACTTAATGGTTCTAATGTAAATCCAACATTCTTTCTAAGCAATTGCAATTTTGTTATATTTACTACTTTTTTACTATCGTTTTTAAGCCAGAAATCTTTAGTTACTGCTATATCTCCTGGTTTGAAATTTCCATAAGCTTGATCTTTATTTATTTTTAGTTTAGTTGCAAAATTTTCAATTGTAACTATTGTATCATTACCGGCTCTATCTTTGAAAACTAATACTGCTTTTGAATCTAAAAAAGAATCAATTGGATATAATTTCCAATTAGTAGTAATTGTTTCACCTGAAATAATTTGGCCTACTTCAAAAATATAATTATAAGATGAATCTGAATACATATATGCTTCAGATAGGTTTGATCTTGTTGCTTCATCATCTGGTTTATCTGTTACTGATGCTGGAGTCATCCAACCCACACTACCGTCACAATCTTTAGTATATGTAGGAACTGGTGGGAAAACATCATTTATTTCTAAAAGTTTAAGCGCAGTTGAAGTAGGATAACCGTAAGAATCGTAAGAGTCAAAACCGTAGGAATAACAACCAAATTTGTAACCGCTTATACTTCGAATTTTAAAAGTTCCACTTTTAGGAATACTTATATTTTTCACACCATAAAGCTTTCCATCTGTAGGAACATTTTTATTAAATAGGTTGGCTTTGCCTAGCATTGTATCTATTTTTTTATAAATCCAAGCTGAACCATTCCAAGTACCAAACTCCAAATCTTTTGGAATAGTAAGATTATTTTCTAGTTCATACACAATGTTTAAATAGTTTGAATCAATTTTTGCTCCACCTGTCGCATTTGATCCGCCAAAATAAATTTCACTTTGGAATTGTTCAACAGGTGTCATAACCATTTGGAAAGGATCTGTTGATATTTGAACTGGATCATCTGTAGTTCCAGGATTATAATACATTATTGAAAAAGGTTTGTCTGCAGTGTAAATTACTGGGTAAGGGGAAAGAGAATCTTTTAAAGGAGTCGCTCTATCTTCAAACCATCCAATTCCTTTTACACCTCCACTTGTACTAATTGTGTAAGCAAGGCTACCATCTCTATAAATTTTAGTGTCAGGATATTTAGCAAATATTCTAATCAAACCCGGTTTAGTTCTATTCAAACAAACAGGCACTAAAACAGCTTTTCCCCAAGTTTCAGTAGGTAATTCCATTTCAGCATTGTAATCGCAAGCATAAACATCAGTTGGGATATTAGCACAATGAACGCCCGTTGTTACAGCTACTGGTTTATTAGCTAATACTTTAGAACCAGCAATATCCATCAGTGATTTTTGAGCTCCAACTACATAAACATCACCTTTTTGAAGTGTGAAGTTGACAGACTTCCCAGCAGTCAATATTCCTTTTGATTCAGTTTCCACTTGAGAAACTCCATCACCACCCATAGAATAAATTACCTTAGTATTATCATAAGCTGCTGTTACCAAAGTCCAAGCAACAAGTCCAGACCAAAAAGATGAAGTATATGGACCAGCAATATACTCTTTACCCAAACCATTAGTTGGCAAAGCTAAAAATCCATCAGTTGAGTACATAAATCTAACTATTACATAAACTAGAATTGGATTATCTGAATAAACATGGATACCTCTACCTATGTATGTTCGTGCTGGTGGGGTATTATCGCCAAAAGTATGTATAAAAGGCTGACCTTCAATTGAAGTAAGATTAAAAACAATAAGTTCGTTTGCTTTTAATGTTTTAGTAGATTTATATTTTATTCCTGAGATTTCACAAGTTACATTATTTTTAGTAGGTGAAACACAAAAAACTCTAATAAAATTTTGACCAGATGTTTCTTCATAACAAGGTGGAATTGCAAACCAGTAGTCTCCTCCAGCACTTGTAGTACCAGCTAATAAAGGCAGTTTTTTGATAATATCACTAGAATCTAATAATACTTGCTTTGATAAAATATCTGAAAAGTTTAAAATAATAATAGTTAGTATTATAATTAATTTTTTTATATCTTTAGTTTTCATTATTGTTAGCCCTATTTTAATTTATAGTTTTTTTACTTTTAATTATTCTAATAACTTAATATAATGAAAAAAGTTACAAATAAAGATGCATTTATTATTTATTGGGTTGAATTATTTAAAAAGAATTGAGTATAAGGAAATGACATTTCTATTTCAAAAAGCATTTCTAAGAGACCTCACCCCAGCCCTCTCCTTACTAAGGAGAGGGAGTAAAACCAAAGGCATTTCCCAGTCATACCTGCGGATGCAGGTATCAAAATGTTTTTATTTCAAACAGCATTTAAGAGACCTCACCCCAGCCCAAAGATGTTTCCTGCTCCAATTGAAATTAATTCGTCATATCCACCATCTTCAATTTGTCTAAGATAGACCATACCAAAATAAGTGTGAGCAGCGTAAGAAGTATTACCTTCAAATTCGTCGTAAGAATAGTTTGAAACAATTTGAGTGGAATAGTTTAGTTTGCCTGTCGCGAAAAGGTAATTATGTCTGGCACGCCTTACCCACTGTTTTAGTAGATACATTTTTTGAATATCATCATAGTGCATTTGCCAATCTTTTGAAGGAGTCCAATTATTAAATGAGCCCACTACAAATAAATCTTCTTTAGTTCTTAAATTCAAAGGATCTAAAGCAAACTCAACATATACATAATCATCATAACTACTGCTTATAAACGAAGTAACCATATAGCCATTATCATCTTGGTAAAAAGAGTTGCCATTGCGAGGAGCTTCTGAAAATGGAATACGCATAGGGTCTTTGATTCGAGGGAACTGAGCAGAATTAGACAAATCTAAGATTCTATATTGATTTTCAGCAGGCAAATCTTCAATTCTAAATCTTTTACCAAATGATGAAAATCCTCCAATAACATAAGGAATTTTATATCTAAACTTTTCTCTGAACTCATCTTTCAAAATACTATTAGAACAAATTATAGCCTCATTCCATCTATTGTTATTATAAAAAACGACTGTTTTGAGTTGAGATTCATTTAACATACTTGTTGATTGTACTACTGCTTCTAGGCTCAGTGAAGTTCTAGTAATCTTAAATTTAGTATCATATAAGTCTGTATAAAGAAATATTGATGTAGCAGCTCGTGGTTTGACTACAAAAAATTTTGCTTCAGCAACTAGTGAATCATCGTCATAATCAAAAAATTTAGCTTTCCAATTCCCAGCGTGTTTAAACTGTATTTGGGAGTTAGGAATTTCAAGAGATGCTCTATGTGAAAAATAGAGTGAAGAAGAAAATGCCGAAGTCCAATTTATATTTGAAGTTCGCATAAAATTACTATTGATAAATACATTATCAGTTTCAGTCCAATCGGCATTGCAATGAAAAAACTTCACATACAAACTAGGTGGAACATTAGCCATAATATCCATTTCGATAGTGATTTTCTCTGAACTTAATGGTACTTTGTCATTTGTTTTTCCTCCAGAAAGATATAAAATTGGTGGGGTAAGTTCGTCATTATTGCCAAATGCTCTAATAAATCTAACCTGCAAAGGCATCTTTGTCTCTTCAAGCTTTTGAAAATACAGATTACTTAAGCTAATAAACAAGAATATATAAAGAAAAGTATTGATATTAATTACCTAAATGTTTTGTTATATTAAAGTCGATTTAATCAAAGAATTGTTTTTAAATTAAACCAAACCCAATTAAAATAGCAATCAATATTAGCATTATTCCTACGATGTTTTTTATATATGAAATTGATATTTTCTTTAAAAATATATTTCCTAATAATGCCCCAATAAAAGCAGACACAATTGCAGATAAAATTAATGTGATATTTGATGAGAAATCTATTGTTTTTAAGTGCGTAGAATAAGTAGTAAGTCTAGTGATGTCAATCAAAATTGCAATAGAAGTGCCTGTAGCAATATATTCTTCTTTAGTCAAATTTGTTTTAATTAGAAAAGCACTACGAAGTGCGCCTTGATGTCCAGAAAGTCCACCAAAAAAACCACTTAAAAAAGCACCATAAGGTAAATGTTTGTCAGATAGTTTTAATGATTTTTCTAAGAATGGGATTAGTTCAATCAAAGCAAATATTAACATTAGAAATGCAATTATGACTTTAATTGGTTGTGTTAAAAAGCTATGGTTGAATAAATTAAAACTGAATTGGAAATTATATATTGATAAAAAATTTAGAAAGTAAGCACCAATAAAAGCAGAAATAAATGTAATAATTCCAAATCTTTTAAATATATAAATATTGACATTCTTGCCTACTAAAACAAATTTAAAAATATTGTTTGAAAAGTGAACTATTGCAGTCATAGCAATTGCAATTTCAATGCTAAAAAACAAACCAAAAGCTGGAAGTAAGATAGTACCCAAACCAAATCCTGAAAAGAAAGTAAGCATTGAGCCTATAAAAGCAACAAATGCAATAGTGAAAAGTTCCATTTATTTTGACTCCAAACTACGCCACAAATACCAAGAACCAATAGTTCTATAAGGTTGCCAATGTGAAGCAATTTCATTCATCTGAGATTTTGTAGGCATTTCAGATAAATTATATACTTTCATAAAACCTTTTTTAATTCCAAGATCATCAACAGGTAGCACATTTAAGCGGTTGAGAGAAAACATCAAAAACATTTCTGCAGTCCATCTTCCTATCCCCTTTACTTGAGTTAATTGTGTTATAACTTCTTCATCATTTAGATGATGAATGTTATCTAAATCAACTATTTTTTCAATACAACATTCTGCAAGATTAATTACATATTTCGCTTTTGCATTTGAACAACCGATAGCTCTTAATTCTTCATGTCTAATTTGAATTAAATTTTCTGGGCTTAATATTTTGTCATCAAGTAACCCTAAAAATCTTTTAAAAATAGTATCAGCTGCTTTAACTGAAAGCTGTTGCGAAACTATTGCATCACATAGCGAATGAAAATAATTTTCGGATTTGCCTAAAGTACATTCACCAATTTGTTCTATTACAAGTTTTAGATTTTTGTCTTTTTTTGTTAAGTATTTTGATTCTTTTAAATAGTTCATAGCAATTTTCGCTTTTTTTGAGTTAAAATAGTAGTTTTTTAATATTGGAAAATACAAAGCATAAATAAATTAATTTATTTGTGCAATTTAATTGTAAATTTTTCATAATTTAAGTTATTAAAATATAAAATCTTAACATTAATTTTGAAATTTATGAAAAAACTTATTTTTTTGATATTTATTGTAACTTTTACAAGCTATTCACAGGAATCTGGATTTATGGATTTTTGGAAAGCTGAAAAGGTAAAAATTACAAACGAAAGACTATTAGAACTTTTAAAAAATGGTAACTCCAAAGAGTTGAAAGATTTAAATAACGCTATCCAAACTAATGAAAATGGGCTTGTTTCAGGTGACCCTCAACCCGAATCGGAACTTCATGCAGCAATAAATCCATTAGATGGAAGTAATATTGTTGTTTCGCCAATAAGAAATGGAAATGGCATTAATGACCCTTTGACTTGTCCTGTTTACTTCACAAAGGATGCAGGAAAGACTTGGAAGAAAAGTACTTTCAGAAATACGCCTATAAATACTTTTGAAACAGTAATTGGAGGTGGAGACCCTGTTTTTGCTTTTGATGCTGATGGCAAACTTTATTTTACATGGATAAACTTAGCTTACAAACTAAAAGGTAATCAACCTGATTCTTCTATAATAGCAATTTATTGGGCTTCGTCAATAGATGGAGGTGAAACTTGGACTAGAGAAACAAATCACAATTTTGCAATTGATAAGCAAAAATATTCAAATGGCAGTAATTATGGATTAAAGAAATTTTATGATAAGCAATGGATGGCTTGCGATATTTCAAATTCAAAATACAGGAATAATTTGTATGTTAGTCATGTTGTTTTTGATTTGTTTTCAAACTCTTCAAATATTTATGTAAAAACTAAAAAACAAAACCAGAACCAATTCATTGATTCAGCTGTTTTGATAACTAAAAACAAATATGACCTAGCTCAATTTGGCTCAGTAGATGTAGATGGTAGAGGTGTTGTACATGTTTCGTTTTATGGTAAAACAATTGTAAAAGGAATTACTACATCTGCTATATATTATACTTATTCTGTAGATGGGGGCGAAACTTTTGCTCCAGAAATTAAAGTTACTAATATATATTTTTCAGCTGGGAGTAATTTTGGAACTACTACAACTGATTTAATCCCTGGTATTACAAGCTCTAGAGCATACCCTTACCCTCAAATAGTGGCAGATAAATCAAACTATGAAGCAACTAAGAATAATGTTTATATTACTTTCACAGCAACTGGGATTAACTCAAATGCCAAGTTTGGAAATAATGTTTATATAGTGAAATCAAATAATAATGGGATTTCATGGCAAAGTCCAAAAACTTTATTACCAAGTAATTCAGATTATATTCATAAATTTTATACAAGTTCTTGTATCAATACTGAAGGAATTGTTGTCTCATCTTTTTATTGCATGGGTAAGAATAATAGTACAAAATATGTATCTTGTTTATCTTTTGATGGTGGTGAATCATTTAAAGATATTTTGGCAGATACTATCCCAACAAATTTTGCATCTATTGGATTAAAAAACAACAATTTTGGAATTGGAGAATATAATCAAACAGTTTCGAACAAAGATCATGTTTTCCCTGTTTGGTCAGATGGTAGAAATGGTGATGGTAATTTGAATTTATATATGGCTAAAATTTCACTTTACAATCAAGAACCTAAAAAAGATTCAACAATATTTGTTAAAATAAATCCATTAATTAAGATTAGAAATGTATCTCCAAACCCAATAAACAAACTTGTAAAAGTAGAATTTACTTTAGATGTTAATGCAGTAGTTACTTTCAGTCTTGTTGATATGATTGGAAATGAAATAGATTTTATTTCGAAAAACAAATACAATGAAGGGACTATTTTAGAAAGTTTTGATTTGTCAAGATTCGCTAATGGGAGCTACTATTTGAAATTAATGGCAAATAACAAAAGCGAAGTAGTTAAGATTGCAATAGAGAAATAAGGGGTTTATTTATATTGAATAGAACTTGAATTGATTAATTGTTCGAACTTATTCCTTATATTTGAAGATTCAGAATTGTTAAAAAAACATAATCTTTTTCACATATCTTTATCAATTATGACTAAATTTAAAATGCACTATAATATGACAAGCAGTTTGAAATTTATAATCTTAGTTCTAATTGCATCATTTATCTTCGTTGGTAATACTTGTACAGATAGTAATTCGAACAATCCTAAAACTCAAAAAAAAGCACTAGAAGAGCAAATAAAAGAAGTTGATATTTTGTCAGATCTTCAGGATACTCTGCTTTACAATAACTTTGGCAAAGATGTAATTTCCGAATCTAAAATTATGGAAATTTTATATGGTTCATTTGATGTTAAAAATGAAGTAGCACTTTGGAAACCTAAAAAATCAGAGCCAAAAATAATTTTGGATAAAATTAGTAAAGATGGATTTTTGCATACAAAAATTCACTTATCACATTTGTTTGTTTCAGATAGTGTACAGCATTTGATTGTACTTACAGAAACTTCAATTAGAGATGAAAATGGCGAGAGCATAGACAAATGTCCTGCATGTGCTCCACTTCTTGGTGCTGCACTTTTCAAAAAGAAAGGAGAGAAATGGTACTTACAAACATTTGAAAAAAATTTAGGACTTAGTGGTTCTTATGGTAAGCTAAATGTACCTAATTTTGTTAAAATGGGTGATCATAGTTATGGATTCTTTTTAGAGTGGGTAAAAAGGAATAACAATCATTACACAGGGGGTTTAACAATATTAAGCTTAACAAATAATACATTCAAAATATTAGGCTCATTAAATACTTGGGAAGAATATCAAGGTGACAACCCAGAATTGATTTCAAATTTGACAAACTGTGAAATTGATATAATTCCTGAAAAAAACAAGATTTTTTACGATATAAGACTAAAAATTAAGGGTAATAGACCATTGAATGAAGAAGTTAAAAATTCTGTTTCATCTTATGTTGAAGAAACAAAATTATATTCATTCAAAGAAAAAGAATATAAATTGTCAGCAAATAGCTTTATTCGCTCATTCAAAACTCTAGAACAAGAGCGAGTAGTGGGATATAAATACCGTTGGGGACAAGACGACTACTATATTGAGAAATAGTGAGTAGGTTGGATTGTTTAAATTAAATAATTTGGATTTATAAATATGGAACTCAATAGCAAAAAACTCGAAAGAACATCACGAATTGTTTATTATTCAATATCAATAATACTTTGTTTGTTTTTAATTCTACTTTCAAATAGAATTATAGATGATCTTGATAGTGCAACCACTAGACCCGAAGTTGAGAATTTTGAAAATAAGATTTTAATAAAGGAATTGTTAAAAAAATCTAAAGATTTGAATAATGAGATAGACAATGTTATTATTAAAAAAAATTCAATTGAAAAAACAATAAGTACAGCTCAAGCAAACTATAAAAACGAGAAGAATTCTTTTGACAATTGGATTCAGACTAGAAAGACATTAGGTTCTCCAAATAAAGATAATGAAGTTGTCACAAGAGCCAAAACACTTGATGAGTATTATAAAGTAGAACAGGATTGGCGTTCGCAACTTAATTTTGAACAAAATGAAATTGATATAAAAAGAAAAAAACTTCTTATTGTTCAAAAATCAATTGAAAAAGAAAACGAAGTTGCTTATTCAAAATATAATAATGAATTGAAGAATTATGAACTAAAAGTTTTTCTAATAAGACTACTTTTTGTAGGTCCTATTCTGGCTTTGGGAATTTTCTTTTTTATACGATATAGAAAACATAAATTCTGGCCATTATATTTTGGGTTTACGCTTTTTTCAATTTATACTTTTTTCTTTGGATTAGTACCATATCTACCAAGTTATGGTGGTTATATAAGATATGCTGTAGGAATTCTTTTATCTACAGGTTTAGGTTATTATGCTATAAAAACTATCCGTCAATTTATTGAGAACAAACAAAAAGAATTAAAAGTTTCTACAATTGAAAGATCTAAAAATGTACAGACAGAAGTTGCAGAAAAAGCACTTGAAAATCATTTTTGTCCATCGTGCGGAAAGGATTTTATAATTAAAAAATGGGAATTCCCATTAAAGAATAATGATACTGACACATATAAACTTGTTACAGACTTCTGTAGACATTGTGGGCTAATACTTTTTGTAAATTGTAAAAATTGTGGTAACAAGAACTTTGCGCATTTGCCTTTTTGCTCATCTTGTGGAACCAATTCTACAATTGAGAAATAAGAAACTAATATTAACTTAAGTGTAATCAAAATGAATTTAGACACAAGTTATTTTGAAAGATGTATTGATACATTAGAAAAAGCATATTTGCTATTAAAACAATCAAATAAAGATATTATCGAATATGATATGTATCGCTCTGCATGTATTAAAGAGTTTGAAATAATAATTGAATTAAGTGGGAAATTACTTAAAAAGGTGTTAGTACCTTATTTCCATTCAACTCGTGCAGTTGATGAACTTTACTTTAAAGATGTTTTTAGACAAGCAGCTTTGCATAATATTATATCTGATAACAGTTGTGAAAAATGGTTGTTATATAGAGATAATAGAAATTCAACAGCTCATGATTATGGAGTTGGATTTGCTGAAGGAACTCTTAACCTACTTCCACAATTCATTATTGATTCTAAAGAGCTAGCATTAGCATTAAAAATAGAAGATGAGAAAAATGTTAATTAGAGACATAGATAGAGAACGCTTAGAAAACATATTTAGAAAGTCAACTTTAGCATTTGAAGTTTGGGCTTATGGCTCAAGAGTGAAAGGAACGGCTCATTCAGGTAGCGATTTGGATTTGGTGATTAGAGGTAAAGACTTACAACTAATTCCTTTTGATATATATTCTGAAATAGTTGAGACAATTAGAGAAAGCAATATCCCAATTATTGTTGAATTAAGAGACTGGGCAAGGCTTCCAGAAAGCTTTCACAAACAAATAGAAAAGCAATACGAGATATTGTTTAGTAATCTTTGAATATTATATTTTTGCAAAGCAATCATTTAAACAAATTCATAGTAATAAATCCAATTCAAAAACGTTTCAACTAATCTATGAAGCAATTACAAAAAATAGCAAATAATAAGATTTATGGCATTTTAATATTGTCACTATTTCTTATTGCTAATTTTAGTATATTTATCCATAATGTAAACCATTGCGAAACCAAGCTTTCGCACACTCATCAAAATAATTCGGAAAAACAATCTGATAGTGAAAATGATTGTAAAATATGCATTAACCTAAAGCTCAACCACAATCTACATCTTAATAATATCACAATAGATTTTAGTATTGTAAGTATCAAAGAATATCCTTCTTTTATCATTGATAAGAAAGAGTCATTTTCTTTGCTTACAATCTCTAATAAGGCACCCCCAGCATTATAATAATTCTATTTTTTTTATAATCAACTATTTGAAATAAATTATTAGGTGTATAATGTTTAGAATTTCTAAACTAATGCTTTTTGCATTAGTAATCTCATTTATATTATTTTCTTGCAAAGAACAAACACCAGTGAGCCAAGAAGAGCATACAGAAGCTGCGGGATTTAACATCTACTCAGGTGGTAAATTAATCTTAAAGATGTATAACCTCAATCTTGATACAAGCATATCGAAAGGTTTAAATCTTCCATTGAGTAGCTCAACAAGTGATTTTGAAGTACGATTTCTTAATGATTTGGGCAACGAGCTGAGTGCTTATGAAGAAGGGCAAAGTTTGATTGTTATAGTAGAAGATTCTACTTTGGTAAATACTACAATAGTTGCTGTTGATCCTGCAACAACAGATGTATGGAAATTCAAAGCTAATGGGATCAAAGCTGGCAATACTTTACTTACTATAAGATTAGATCATCACGGTCACCCTGATTTCACTTCTCCAAAGTTCCCTTTGTTAGTGAAATAATAATATAATATATTGAAAAAAATCATAATCATATTGCTTCTAATACTAAATTCAAATTTCGTAATATCTAAAACTTATGAAATTAGTGGGATTGTATCTGATAATGATCAGCAAGGTGGAATTGAAAAAGTATTTATAGATTTGACTCATTTGAATGATAGTCTATTTTCTATAAATGCTTTGACAAATGATGTTGGTTATTTCAAATTTAGTAAAATACCTATTGGCAAGTACAGACTGCATTTTAAGAGATTTGGATATGTGGAAGAAGTTAAAACAATTGAAATAATTGACAAAGATATTAAACAAATTAATATTAAATTAAATTCGACTGGAATGCAAAGTGCTGCAATAATTGTTTCCAAAGATAAAGTCGAATCCAAGCTAACCGAAATAAACGAGCATGACCACAGACTTGAAGGTAAGAAATTACAATTAGAATTGAGCCAAACCCTTGCTTCCACACTTAAAAATGAAACAGGTATTTCAGTTCGTTCGATGGGACCAGCTCCTGCAAGACCAGTAATTAGAGGGCTTGGTGGCAATAGAATACAAATTAACGAGGATAGCTCACCATTAATAGATATGTCAGCATCATCTCCCGATCATGCTGTTTCGAGCGATGTGTTTTCGGCAGAGCAAATAGAAGTTATAAGAGGACCAAAAGTGCTTTTAAATTCTCCTACTACAATAGGTGGAGTGATTAATATTGTTCGCAATGACATACCAAATAAATTCATTTCAAAATCAAATGGATATGTTGGTTATGGTTATGAGTCAGCAAACACAGGTAATTCATTAGCATCAGGAATTGAAGTGCCAGTTGATTCTAATATTTTTGCAAAAGCTGGAATTAGCTATAAAAAAGCTAATGATGTACAATCACCAGATTCTATATTGAAAAATACTGCATTGAATAATTTGCATTTCAATCTTGGTACAAGTTATATTTTACCAAATTCAGTTGCTGGGATTTCATTTTCTGGAATGACATCGGATTATGGCATACCCGGAGGATTTATTGGCTCACATCCAAGAGGTGTAAATATATCACAAGAGAAAAATAGTTTGGTAGCCAAATCAATACTTCACCCTCATGGTGAAGTAATAGACGACATAAATATTATATTATCAAGAAATTACTATTTCCATACTGAATATGAGAATTTATCTAATGGTCAAAAGTCAATTGGTGCTCAATTTAATATATTGAATTATGCTGGAAATATCGATTTTATTCAACACGAAAATAGTATTTTCAAAAATGGAACTTTTGGAGCATCTTTTAGCAGTCGTGACTTGCGTTATGGCGGCTTTGTTTTTACTCCTGCTACAAATTCAAAAAATATAGCTTTATATACTACTCAAGAAACAAGTTTTGATAATTTGGAATTACAAATTGGAGCAAGAGCAAATTATGATAATATCAATCCAGAAACTGTAAAAACTTCTAAAATTGGTAACATAAGAGAAAGAGAGTTTGCTCAAGTATCAATAGCAGTATCGGGATTGTTCAAACTAAGTGAAAGCTTTTTTATAGGGACAAATCTATCTCGCACTTCAAGACCTCCAACTGCTGAAGAACTTTTTTCTGAAGGTCCACATCTTGCAGCCTATTCATATGAATTAGGCAATCCTGAATTAAAATCTGAAACAGGCTTGGGATATGAGATTTTTTCAAACTTTAGTTCGGATAATTTAGACTTGGCAAGCTCTGTATTTTATTATGATATGGATTATTTCATAACACCTCGGAATTCAGGTAAAATCAATGTAGCTACCATTTTGCCAGAATTTATTACAACTGGTGTAAAGGCAGTAATAACAGGAGTAGAAGCAAAAGCGAATTTGAAATTTAATTCTACTTTAGCACTTTTTTCATCATTGAGCTATAATTATGGACAAAACAAAAGCGACAATATGCCACTTCCAATGATGCCACCATTCAAGGCAATATTGGATTTGAAATATAGAACTGATGATTTTGCTCTAGGAATGAAATCTGAAATTGTATCGGCTCAAATAAGATTAGACCAATTTGAACAAGAAACAAAAGGATATTATATTCAAGGAATTTATACCCAATATCAAACTAATTTATTGAGTTCTGTCAGTACTTTTTCTCTTTCAATTGAAAATATATTTAACACAATTTATCGCAATCACTTATCAAGAATCAAATCAATTTTCCCAGAGCCAGGCAGAAGTATTAGATTTAATTTTAAAGCATATTTGTAATAATAATAATTTGTTTAAAATTATTTTAATCTTTCAAATTTAATATTTTTTTAGCATTTTCATAATTTGAATATTCTTTTTTAGATGGCATCAAACTAGGTGCAACATCTATTGCTGTTACAACTTTAATATAAGTTGCTAAATCTGGTTTCAACGGACTTGTAGGATGAGTATCTGTAAACTGGATTTCTACTTTCCCAACTCCCCACCAAGCAGAATATTCCGTAGAAAAGAAATTACCTTTTGTGTCTCTATCTAAAAAAGTATAGGGAAGAGATGTCCAAGTTTGAGCATTTCCTGCTTTCATATATATTAGAACAAAGCCATTTGTTTCAATTGAATTTGTAATGCTAGATATATTTTTTGTGAACACCCATTTAGTACTCAAATTTTTATCTAAGTTCCAATCATTTGGAAATATAGTAAATTCAGTAGTTTTAATTTCGGTATAACCATCTGCATTTACACTTTGCGATCTTTGGTCGCAAGAATTTAAACTGAGAATTAAAACTAAACTAATGGTTAGTAATGTTACTTTTTTCATAATTTATATCCTAGAAAAATTGAAAATTGATTGAACATATCTTACATACGTTATAATGATAAAAATGTTTGTTTTTCTAAGCAAATTCTAATTTTAGACATAACTTAAACAAAGTTTAAATTACAATTTAAAAGAAATATAAATGAATTTGGTAATTAAAGATATTATTTTACTTAATTTTGCGATATTAAAAAAAACAAAAGTAATATAAATGATAGTAAATGAATTATTAAATCCCAAAAGTATAGTGGTAGTTGGTGGATCAAATGATATTGAGAAACCAGGTGGAAAAGTATTGCTAAATCTGATTGATGGTCATTTTCTAGGTGATATTTATGTTGTCAATCCAAAAGAAGAATTAGTACAAGAAATGAAATGCTTTCATGACTGCAAAGAGCTACCAAATGTGGAATTAGCTATAATCGCTGTTGCTGCAAAGTATGTGCCTGAAATAATTAATGTGCTTGCTCATCAAAAAGGAACTAAAGCATTTATAGTTCTTTCTGCAGGCTTTAGTGAAATGGGAGAAGAAGGAAGAAAATTAGAACAACAAATAGTATCAATTGTAGAAAGTGTAGGCGGTTCGTTAATTGGTCCAAATTGCATTGGAGTTTTGACTACTAATTACAAAGGTGTTTTTGCGGGTTCAATTCCTAAACTAGATCCAAAAGGATGTGACTTTGTTTCTGGTTCAGGAGCTACAGTTGTATTTGTTTTGGAAATTGCAATTCCAAGGGGTCTTACTTTTTCAAGTATCTATTCAGTTGGAAATTCTGCACAAATAGGCGTTGAAGATGTTTTAGAATTTTGGGATAATACATTTGATGAAACAACAAGTTCTAAAATTAAATTAATATATGTGGAGCAAATTCATAATCCTTCAAAATTTTTAAAACATTCTCGTTCTTTAATAAATAAGGGTTGTAGAATTGCAGCAATCAAAGCAGGAACAACAGAAGCTGGCTCTCGTGCTGTTTCATCACATACAGGAGCCTTAGCTGGCTCTGATACAGCAGTAAGTGCATTGTTTAAAAAAGCTGGAATAGTAAGATGTTTTAGTAGAGTTGAATTAGTTTATATGGCTGGAGTATTTGCACATAAAAAATTAAAAGGTGATAGAATTGCAGTAATTACTCATGCTGGAGGTTCTGGAGTAATGCTAACTGATACATTGTCAAGAGGTGGGTTAAAAGTGCCACAGATAAGTGGAATCGCATCAGAAGAGCTTTTATCTAAGTTGTATCATGGTTCGTCAGTTTCAAACCCTATAGATTTTTTAGCAACAGGTACTGCAGAGCAATTAGGAATAATTTTAGATTATGTAGATAATGATTTTGATAATATTGATGGTTCGGCTGTAATATTCGGGACTACAGGAATGTTTGATGTTTCAGGAGTTTATGATGTTTTAGATGAGAAAATGAGGACTAGTAAAAAACCAATTTTCCCAATATTGCCTTCAGTAGTACAGGCAGCAAAAGCAGTTGAGCATTTTTTATCTTTAGGTAGAATTAATTTTACAGATGAAGTAACTTTAGGAAAATCATTATCAAAAGAATATTTTACTAAAAAACCAGCATTAACTGAAGAATTACCTAAAGTAAATATCACACTTATAAGGGAAGTTATAGATAATGCTAATGATGGATACTTAGACCCTAAAAATGTTGAATTAATTTTAGATGCAGTAGGTATAAGTAGAGCAGAGGAAAAAGTAGTTAATAATGCTAATGATGCTGTTTTATTTGCTGAAAAGTTCGGTTTCCCTTTGGTTATGAAGGTTGTAGGACCTATTCATAAAACTGATGTTGGAGGTGTTGTTTTAAATGTTAGTAGTGAAAATTCAATTAAACTAGAATTTGAGAGATTGATGGGGATTAAAGATGCAACATCTGTTTTAGTTCAAAAAATGCATAGCGGTATCGAATTATTTGCTGGAGCAAAATACGAACCTGATTTTGGACATATTATTGTTTGTGGGCTTGGAGGAGTATTTATTGAAGTGATGAAAGACATATCTTATGGACTTGCACCAATAAGCACCAACGAAGCACTTTTGATGATGAAAGAACTTAAATCTTACAAATTAATACAAGGAATAAGAGGAAAAGAAGGAATAAATGAAAAGGTTTTTGCTGATAAAATTGTTAGACTTTCAGCTTTAGTAAAGTATGCACCTGAAATAATAGAAATGGATATAAATCCATTTCTAGGAAAATTAGACATAGTAATTGCAGTTGATTCAAGGATAAAAATTGAAAAAAACAAACAATAGCTTAAAATAACAAATGTGAAATTTGATATTTAATGTAAGAAGTACTGCTAAAAGAAAATTAGTTTCTAAAGTTAATTGATTTATTGACGATAAGTTAAATGAAAAACAATGCCAAATCATATAATATATATTTTGTCATTATTTATAAATAGGATTATATTTTATAATTCGGTATTTTCACTTAATAAAAACGATAGATTAAATGTTATTTTAGAACTAATAAATATTAACAGTATGGAAATTCCAATGGCAGTAAGGATACTGTGTGTAGATGATGAAGTAAATCAAAGATCTTTGATTTCATATACACTCCTTAAAGAAGGCTACAATGTAAAAGTAGCAAAAGATGGCAAAGAAGCCCTTAACACAATAAAAGAATCAATAGAGCTTGAATATAACCCTTTTGAGTTAATTCTATTGGATATTAATATGCCCAAAATGGATGGTTTTGAAGTTGTCGAAAATTTAAAATCAGATAATTTAACTAAAAACATTCCTATCATATTTGTTTCATCTAGTCTAGATCAAGAAGCTACAAATAAAGCAATTAAAATGGGAGTAGATGATTTCATTTATAAACCATTTAATCCAAAAGAAATATATTCTAGGATTAGTAAGCAATTAAATAAAAAAACTTTCGAAAATTCAATGAAAAATATTTCTTTGGAAGATAGTTTAAATCTTGAGTTTTATAAAAACTTGTCTACAACTTCATTTTATATGAATGAGCAAACTAGAAATGAATTTTATAGTAAACCTCAAAAAGATAATAGAGCTGCTGAAATACTAAATGAAATTGAATATAATTTAACTATTCAAGAAAGAGTATTAGATGATTTAAATATACATACAAATGAAAATATAAATTTTAATAAAAGAACTCAATCTATAAAAGTAAATCACTTAATTCAAAAATATATTCAAACATTTAATATTAAAAATGATTCCAATTTAAATTTAATATTTAATAAAAATGAATGTGAGCTAAATACAAATTCAGCAATATTTAATACAATGCTAGGATATATATTTAATTTAGTAAAACTTTCAAATAGAGAATCTAAAATTGAAATAGATGTTTATAATTTCGACTCATTAATTAAAATAGAAATATATTATTCAATGAAAATTGGTTTATTTGTCAAACCTTTAATAAAAAATAATGTTGATTTAAATTGTAAAGAAGTAAAAAGTAATATATTATCTTCATCTGAATTTATACTAGCTAAAACTCTTGTACACTCACTCGGAGGAGATTTGGTTATGAAAAATTGCTTGGAAGATATATGCTTGTTACAAATAAATATTCCTAAAAATTTAATAATTCAATAAATTATATTTATATGTTTATAATATTGGGGAAATTTGAAATTATTATTGTAATTGTATGTTACTTTTTTAATATTTTTTCCTAAAAAATATTAAAAAAATTAATATAAAAACATTATTTGAGGTGCAAGCAATTGCACCTTTTTTTTATGCATCTCACACCAATTCCCACTTTTCTTTGCTAATTCTAATAAAATCGTCAAGTTCTCGTTTGGAATCTCCATCGCCATAAGTGAAAGTAGAAGTTAAATGTTCCCAGTCTGAAAGCTCAAGTTTGTAAAGGTGCTTGGCTATTATTATTTCTAAGTCGGCTCTTATTTCTTCCAAACTTCTTTTGTCTATTTCCACTCCCAAAGAGTTTTTTAAGTCGTCATATTCTTTGTTGCGGTTGCTTGTAGTATAAAGCAAAGAAAAGCCAAGTTTCACTATTTTCATTTTGTCTTCTTCATTTGCTTCTGCTATTGGAAGCTCGTTAATAAAATTCATTGTTAAATTGGCTGAAACTTTATTACGAATATAATAATTGAGAGTTAAAGAATTGAAAAGGCACATCAAAAAGACAACTTCACTATAATGAATTTTATTTACATTTATAACTGTATCATTAATATCATATTCAACATTTACCAAATAATTCATTGAATGTCCAATAAATACATTTTGAGGGATAATACTACTAATAAGAGTTCTTTCATTAGTAGAGCTTGCTATTGCTCTATAAACCAAACGGTATGTTTGGTAATCAACAAGTAAATTTTCAATATTAGTGAGTTTGCTTACTTCATCATTACTCAAATGATTATTGGCTTTTATTCTAAATATTACTTTACTCATAAGCACATCACGAGTTTCTTTTTCATCAAGGATATATCTACAAGTAGAAAATCTTGATTGAAATTGATGAATCATTTTGCCTTCATAAAGCTCCAAAAGATTCTTAGTTTTTTTAGTTTTGTTCACATCTTTGAATAGAATACTATTATTGGTCATGTGAAGTTCAGACCTTAAAACATAGGACAAATCAGTAAATAAAGGATTATTACCCAAAATCTTCAAACATAATTCATAATCAATTTCAGTTTTAAATTCCATAATAGAAATATTTTTGGGAGAAAACTGTTTTATTTTTTCTAAATTATATTCAATAAATTTATTATTATATAGCTCATTTGGGTCAGTTAAGTAAAATTTTGACTTAAATGTATAATCATCACTTTTTTCTTTTTTAGCAAGTACAATTGAAAATTTGAAACGACTATCCACATCAGGAAATAATTTGATTTTATGTAATTTCTCTTTATTTTTATTTTTGTCATTAGCTTTGAAATAACCTCTATTTTCAAAAGAACTTAATTCCATTAATGTGTTTTCTAAAATAATAAGTTCACGAAGTTTATTACTACCTTCATCTGTTTGAATGCCTGATGGAACAAGAAGGCAGTACAAACCATTGGATTTAATTAACTCAAAATCTCTTTCCAAGAAGAATTTAAAGAAATTTGGGTCGCCATTACTTTGATGTTTATATTTGCTATAAACGTAATTGGAGTAAGTAGAATAATATTCTTTATATGTGTCCCAATCGCTTTTGAATTTAGAGTCTTTTTCAAGTTTACTTTCAAACCACTTATCAAAATCTAAAATATCAAGCTCATTTTTCCTCAACTTAGCAAACTCTTTTTTAACTGGCTTTATAGCTTCCCAAGGAGGATTGCTAATAATTCCATCAAATCCTCTTTTTTCTTTTGGCAATGCCTTGCCATCGGCAGAAAAGAAACAGAAAAAGAACTGAAGTGGGAAGAAAAGTGCATCTTGGAAGTTTGAATCTTGTACAGATAACAATCTTTTTTTAATCTTTTCTTTTATTATCAAAGCATTTTTGATAACACTTGGATTATATGGGTCAGTAAGGTATTTATTTCTAATAACAAAAAGCTCAATAATTTCATTTTGAAACTCATTTTCAATTATGTCAATTTGTTTATCAAAATCAAAATCGGTTAATGAATCGCCAGCAATAAAATTCATGGCAAGATTTGGCAAAATATGAAGTTTAGTATTATCAAGTTTTAAGAATTGATAGACCTGAGGATTGAGCTTTACTGCTTCTTTCCAAATATTAGTCTTTGCTGTGTCTATTGCTCTTTCGTCTTTATCTGCTGCAAAGATATGATTGAGAATAATAGAAGAAATAAAAATAAGCTCAGAGCCTTCATTGAAATTCATTGATTTTCTAAATTCACGAGCGAAAGTAATATTTTCAGGTTCATTGAATAAGTCATCACTAGAAAATTTGGTTGCCCACTTTGTAGCATCATTAATTAATTGATATTTTTTATAAACTGCACGTAAAACTTTGATAATAAAACTTCCACTACCAGAGGTGCTATCAATAATTTTGATACTATAAATTCTACTTTTTAATTGTTCGATATGTTCGATATTTGGATTACTTGATTTTAATTCAGCAAGTAAAAGATTTATTGGCTCATCAAATAGTGTATCAACTATTTTATCAGTCATATATTCAGTAATAGTAGTGGGAGTATAATAAATACCCTCATCTTTTCTATTTTGAGCAATCCAAGTTTCGTAAGCTTTCCCAAAAATATCTTCATCAATTTGTCTATAATTATAGTGAACAAGTCCTTTGCCAAAACTTGTTGACCAAGAGTCTAATCCAAGAATTATTTCAAATACAGTTTTGAATTGTCTAATATTATTTTCACTTTCTTCAACGAAATTCCAAAAATTACTTGTGAAAAGCTCTGTATCATAATACATTTCAAAAAAGTCTTCAATTGTATCAAAAAACCTTTTGAATACAATATTATAACCCTTAGGACTCCAAAAAGATTCAATATTTTGATATGTTTCTTGAATATAACGATATGGAATTAGTCCATAATCTTCGAGAGTACGAATAAATATAAATTTATTCAAAAAGAGAACTATAATTTCTTCATTACTTAGAATATTATCAGGTTTATAATTTACTTTTATTAACTCGTTGTGCCAATTTTTCAAATCTTTGAAAAACTCATCATCGAGAGAATGAAATTTTATTTGATCATCAAATCTTTTGATAGTATTCCAAAGATTACCATAAACTAAATAATCCTCAAATATTTGTGCAAAAGTAGTTTCAAAAGAGGGTTTGAAATCAAAAATAGCATTCTTGTTGAAAATAAAAGCTTTGTCAATATTAGTTAATACTACATATTCAACTCTTTGATTCGTTAGATATTTTTGTATTTGCTCTTTGTGATTGGTGTATGTAAAATCAATTTTTGATAATGTATTCTTCTTTTTATCAATTCTATAAAGCGGTTTTAATTCAATACAAATAGGATTGCTAATACCTGTTTCTTTGATAATAAAATCAATAAATGAATTATTAAGATTAACCTCTTCACTTATTTTACCAACTTTCAAATCAGTCAATAAATGACGAAACAATATACTTGTAGCAGTTTCAGGCTTTACACCACTTGTAATATGACTTAGATATTCGTTAACTGGATAATATTCAAATTTATTTTCATTATCTGGTGAAAACATATCTGAATTTATAGTTAATTTGTCATTCAAACAAAATGCTTTTAAGGCATCTAATATATCTTTGTCTTTCTTTTCCATACATTTATTTTTAAGTCATTTAAGAATTAGCAATTTGTTAATTAACATTTTTTTATGAGAAATGATAATGTACATTTATAACAATTACAAATATAAATATACGTGCGACAAGAAATTGTATAAGATGCAAACACATTCAAAATAACAATGAAATAATCAAATATTATGAATTTAAGCTTACTTATTTAAATAGCCACATTCATTTCACCTAGCCTTACAGATACAATTTTAGAAATACCAGTTTCTTGCTGAGTAATTCCATAAAGAGTATCAGCAGCTTCCATTGTTTTTTTATTGTGAGTAACTATTAAAAATTGAGTTTCATCACTAAATTGACGAATCATACTAATAAATCTGCCAATATTTGCATCGTCTAATGGTGCGTCTACTTCATCTAAAATACAGAATGGACTTGGCTTTACCATATATATTGAAAACAAAAGTGCTATGGCAGTTAGAGTTTTTTCACCACCCGAAAGCATTTCAATAGAATGTGGCTTTTTGCCAGGTGGTTTAGCTGTAATACTGATATCAGCTTCAAGTGGATTGCCATCACCTAATTTAATATCAGCAAAGCCATCTTCATCAAACAATTTTGAAAACAAATATTTGAAATTATCTCTGATTTTATCAAAAGTTTCTATAAAATTTCTTTCAGCAGTTTGATTAATTTCTTCTATTGTCTCTTGAAGAGTTTTTTGCGATTCTGTTAAGTCTGCAACTTGTTTTTCATAAAAATCTAATCTTTGGCTTTGCTCTTCAAATTGTTCTAAAGCTTCAAAATTAACACTACCAATTGCTGATAATTTCTCTTTTAATTCTGACACATTGTTTTTAGAATTTTCTAAAGAAAACTCGGAATTTGGAGAAAATTCATCAAGAGTGATATCTGTATCGTAATTTTCTAATGCTCTGCTGGTTACAAAATTTGCTTTTGAATTTAAGTCTGATAAAACCAATTCGTTTTTGTGTATTGAATCTTTTGCTTTGTCAAGATTATTCCTTAATTCATTTATTTGTATTAATTCAGTACTTAACTGTTCTGCAAGGTCTTTCTTGTTTTCCTCAAGATATTGCCTTTCACTTGTTACAGTATTAAGATTAATTTCAATTTCTGAAATTTCTGAAGTTAGATTAATTAACCTAAGATTAATATTATCTATTATTGAATTATTATTTGCAATTTCATTTTCACGAGTTTTGCTTCTATTAATTTCATTGTCGATGTTATGTTTTACTCTTTGCAAATCTCTTTCAAACTGAGCAATTTCAGTTTTAATATTAGCTTGTTTTATCTCAACTTCCCTAAATTCTGATGCTGCATTGTTATAATCATTTTCAGCTAAAGTAAGTACTTCGCTAATTTTCATATAATTAGATTTTTCATCATTTAATATTTGCTCATGCTCAGCTATTACTTCATCAATACTTTCATACTCTTTATTTATCTCACTAATTTCATTACTATATCTTTGAGTAGCTTGATCAATTAATTCTAAATTTTGCTCAAAAGATTGTTTTTTTAATTGCAACTCTGAGTATTTATAATTATTATTTTTAATATCATTTTCGATTTGCTTAAATTCTCTTTCAAGTTTAGATATATCTATTTGAGTAAGTTCTTCTTGATTATCATTTAATTCAAGATTTAAATTATTTATTTCATTTTCAATTTCTTTAATTTCAGATTTTACTTTTATAATTCTTTCGTTTTTACCAATAGTAACACCTTCATCTTTGAGAGTACCGCCACCTCTATGCAAACCAAAATTCGAGTAAATTTCGCCATTCAAAGTTACAGCTTTATCTACTTTAAAATCATTAATTGCTATAATTGCTGCTTCTTTATTTTTAACAATAACTGTATTGCCAAATAAAACTCTAAGGAAACTTCTTAATTTATCATCAACTCTTACGATTTCACTAGCTAATCCAAAGATGTTCTCATTTTTGACTTCTTTGGGAACTGGTAAATTTGGAATAGAGCTTTTAGCAACAATACTTGCTTTTCCTTTACCAGAGATAGTTAAAAAATCAAAAGCTTTCTGAGCATTTTCATCATTATCTACTAATAAATATTGAGAACTATCTCCAAGTAATGAACCCAATGCTATTCTAAACTGATCATCTGCACCAATTGACTCTGCTAATATTTCAGGTTCGAAACCATCTATTTTAAACTTGTTATCAAGCAAAAATTTAGAAGTGGCATTTGAATCTACAAGACTGTTTAAAAAATCCAAAGTAGCTCTTTTTGCACCAAGTTGATTTTTAGAATTTGACAAATTTTGTTTAATACTATCAATAACAGAATTCAAATGGGATTTTTTTTCTTTTGCTAAATTTAAAGATTGTTCAGATTCATTTAAATTAGAATTGAATGATAATTCGGCATTAGTAAGAGAAATTGATTCTTCTTCAATTTTTTGAATATATCCATTGAGAACTAAAATCTCATCTTCATTAGCTTTTAGCTTGGAGTCCAAACTAATTTTCTTTAATTCGCTTCTGCTTTTTATAGTTCTTTCATTGTTGATTTTATTTTCAATATTAAAAATATTTTGTCTAACTTGGTTTACATCTTCTCTTAGTTCATCTAAAATTGATTTTTTTTCTTTAACATTTTCATTTTTAATATCAACTAATCCCTCAAACTCAATTTTAATTTCTTGAGTTTTAAAGATATTTTCATCAAATTCTTTTTCTTCAACTTTTAATTTGGCAAA
>JAPLFM010000107.1:0-1730 GCA_026390675.1 Candidatus Kapaibacterium sp.
AGCAGAACTAATTGAGAATAGCATAAAGACAGTAGGTAATGGTGCAGATTTGGCTGTTAAAACTGGAAGAGCTTTAGAAGAAATAAAAAATGGATCTATTGCAGCTGCTGAGATTGTTGATGATATTGCACGTTCTTCTTCTGAACAAGCACAAGCAATATCACAGATTGCAGAAGGATTATTTCAAATTGACAAAGTAACGCAAAGTAATACTGCCGCATCAGAAGAGAGTGCATCAGCAGCAGAAGAACTATCAGGACAATCGAACAGCTTGAAGCGAATGATAATGAAGTTTAAAATAAAAGATACAAATCAACAACAAAGTTATAACGACGAGAATATGTATAATAGAGCTATAAGTGCTGATATAAAACGTAATTCAAGACAGTTACCAACCAATAATGACAGAGGTAATTACAATATAGATCCATCATCAATAATAGATTTAGATAATGATGATCTAGGACGATATTAAAATAATTATGAATTATGAATTATGAATTATAAAAATGGGGCTTATCTGTTAAATAGATAGCCCCATTTTATTTTTAATCATTACATTAAAAAATTAATCGCATTTTAAAATCTTAAAATCGAATTGATTCAACTTTAATTCTAATTTACTGTTATTCAGTTCAAATTGCTTAGAATTATTTAGTATATCTTGGAAGTTAGCGAAATCTAATAAAAATATTTCAGCATCAATTTCTTGCTCAAGCATACTTCCAACGAATAACAAAGTACCAATACTTGTTAGTCTTGAAAAAGCAATAACATTTGTATTATTTGTTTCTACTATAGTTAGTGTTTCATCAAGAAAATCGAAATCTTTTTTAATATTATTTATTTGCCTAATAGTATCTACAATGTTATCATTTTTCCAATGTAAGGATGATGTTGAAAATAACGGCAACTTTTCTGAAGGGTATTTTTCAATTTGTTCAATTGTAAAATCAAGCCCAGTATTAACTGGGTCAGTTTCACAAAGTTCAAAACCATTGTGAATAAAAGAAAGTGCAGGCAAAAGAGAATTCAAAGCATAAGTAAATGAATTGTATTTGATATTTGGGAACCTACTTGAAGCTCTAGGCATATTATGAGTTTCTGAAGTAGCAAAAAAAGCAGGAAGTTTTATGTAATCATCACTTGAAATGCGTTGCAATAGATTATATATTTTACCTGCTGTGTGAGTGTCAAAACAAAGATAACCTAATACTGCATCATATCCATTTTGCAATGAAACTTCACTCAAACTAAAATTTTCTTCCCAAAAGATAAATTTAGGATTATTCTCTCTAGCTTTACTTATTATATTACTTAATAGCTCATTTGGTAAAGCATGTCCCATATCTATCATCACACCATCAATATTAAATTCCTTTTGATAATGAGGAACAATACTGATGATATAATCCCATAATGGAAGATTTTTATTTTCCTTTTTACTTAGCTTTTTATCGTAAAATCTAATTGTGTTATATGCAATATAATTAAAATCATGATGTTCGTAAAGCTTGAGATATGTTACATCAGACCAAGCTGGTTGGTTATCATCTGGAGGCCAGTCAGCAAAAGCACCGGGAATTCGAACATCATCTTTTTTAGCAGTAATACCTAATATTTTTGCTTCCACTCTTGCCACTTTTGTAGGAGTTGGGTAGAACATCCTCTTGTATTGGTCGCTTGGAGCTAAAGTATCTTCAAATATTCCAGCTTCCACTTTTTCTTTG
>JAPLFM010000107.1:1735-3136 GCA_026390675.1 Candidatus Kapaibacterium sp.
GAAAAATAGGAGAACCATATTGAGCAGTAGATTCACTATCATTTTCTCTGTTTTTAATATTTGATTTAATCCAATAAAACCATTCAGGATGTTCCAATGCAATTTCTGAATCAATACTTGCAGTTCGAAAAACAAATTCAGAAACTACTTTTATACCTAACAAATGGCAAGCTTCTGTAAATGCTCTAAATTCGTCATCTATATCCATTTCAAGAATTGGTTCGGATAAATTTTCATCTAACTTGTAAGGATTTCGAATAGCATAAGGTGAGCCGAGATTACCCTTTTTTCCATCTATCCCAATTGAAGTAATTGGCAAAAGATAAACTATATTAACTCCCAAACTTTTAATGTAAGGTAATAGAGTAATTGCTTTAAGAAAAGTTCCTGATTCTTTAAATTCTTTATGAAGATTTTCAAGCGAAGTATCACTATTATGATCATAAGTACAAGCGTATCTAATAAACAAATTGTATATAATCTCTTTACCTGATTTTGCTATGAAATTGGAATTTAATTCAGATGTTTTAGAAAGTTCATTTATCCTTTCAAGTCTTTCAATAAAATATTCAAAAGGATTGATTTCAATTACATTAGGTTCGTTAATTTCAAGCCATAAAGATGGAATAGCAAACTTTGATTTGTATTGTTTTTTAGATAGTAGTTTTAACTTACTAATAATTTTATTTAAATTTTGCATTTTGATTTTAATATTCAGAGAATTGTCAATCCAATTAAAGCAAATTAATTCTATTTGAATTTTTAATCAAATATACTTTTGAACAAGCGAAGAAATTGTGCTTTTGATTTAGGTAAAGGATTGAAAACCTTTGTTAAATTATTGGCAACCCTGTTTAATATATACAAAAGTTACTCCCTATCATTTCGAGCGAAGCATGGAATCCAGTTGTAATAGTACAATATATTCGAATGTGGAAAACTTTAAATAATATTACTTGGAAATGTCGGGGGGGGGGGGGGGATATTGTAGATATAAAAATCGCTTAAATGATTTAAGTATTTCAAATAAAGTTGCTCCAGCTATTTTAAATGAGAAATTATAAAAGTTTAGCTGGAGGTGGTTTTTTAAAATTTTTAAATACAAATTTTATAAGGTAGTATAAAAATGAAAAATTTAGTTATAGCAATTATAGTCTTAGTTATTATTTCTTTTATAGATTTATATTCAGTTCCACATACAACTTATAAAGTTGTTTGTGCTATTATTTCAAACAAAACATGTGTAACAATACCAACACCATGATATTCCCCCATTTTAGTAGACATTAGGAAAAGAGATAAAATATCATTAAATTGAGTTTTATAAAAACTAAAAAGGAATTAAAATGGTAAAGCAAACAAAACGAGTATTTGATAAAGATTTCAAAATAAATGCAGTTA
>JAPLFM010000301.1 GCA_026390675.1 Candidatus Kapaibacterium sp.
AATCTAAACCAATGGAATCCATTTTAAAAGGATTGGGAATCCGTTTGCAAATGGTTTGCAAAATAATTATGAATTATGAATTATGAGTTATGAATTATGAATTATGAATTATGTCTTAACTATGATTCTTTTGATTAATATGATTAACTTCTGTGATTAATTAATATGTGGAATTTGTGTAATCTAAATAATCAATGATTTAGATCTCCAGAGGAGTTCAATGTTTGTAGTAAATTGGTTAATCTTTGTTTTTAATTTTTTTTAGCTCTGAAAGAGCTTATAGGTCGCACCTATGGAGCTTGTTTAATATGTTTATTATGTTTTCTACAAACAGTTCGTTCCTACGGAACTTTGAGAACAAAATTAATGAAAGTTAAAAATAAAATATTGTTGGAAGTGTTGAGCTTTGTTGAAAATACGATATTAGAACCTCACCCCACCCCTCAAAATCAGGTACAGCCTGTTTGAGAGGGGAATTTTAGAAATTTCTGTTTTTTTTTAAACTCTACCTCACCACTTCAAATTTAAATATTGAACTACTTTGCTTAAATTTGCAGTAATAAATGCCTGTGCCTAAGTTTTGAAGCTTAATACTTGTTTCTTTATTTTCAATTTTTTGACTTAATATATTTTGTCCCATAATATTACAAATCGTTATTTCTTCATTAACTGGTATTTCTTCATCAAATCTTATATTTAAAATTTCATTAACTGGGTTTGGGTAAAAAGAAAAATTATTTTGTGTTGTTACATCTCCTACTCCTGTTTCTGGCGAAATATCAATATAATTAAGATAAGACTCGTACCAACTTACATTTGTTATTTTATTTAGAAATTTAGCTTTATTTATTAATTTGTATTTACCAATTTCATTAGTATTAAAATTAAAACCTTTTAGAGTATATCTTTTACCTAATTCTAAGTTAATTGGTAAAGAATCATTAAAAGGGGATAGTTTGTTTTGATCTTTTGGATACTCTGTTTCATATTTAACTTCAACAATTGAAATGTTTGAATCTAAGGTTCCAAATCTAAAACCAGTTTTTGTAAGTATTTGATTAACTTTTCTATATATAGTTTGACCATTTAAAGAGTTATCAATTAAGCTTCCTTTTAAAATAACAAAGTTGTGATATATTGTATCGTAATAATCAAACTTTATTCCTTTTGTTAAATTTGTACAGAAGTAATTTATTTTTAAATCACTTTTTTCAAACTTATTATAAATGTAATCAGATTTTATAGATACACAATTATTTGGCTCCAAAATATATGGTAATCCAATCTTTGGTTCAAACTGTTCATTAGCCAAGTAAATATTTTTAAAATTTTGACCATTAGTATTTGATTGAATACTATCAATTCTTATTGAATCCGAAGATTTATTGTTAATGTATCCTCTTAAATATTCAACTTTATTTCCAATAGAAAAACTCCATCTTCCGTAGTCATTATATGTTGAAAATGAATAAAAATTAAGTTTGTTGTTATTTATAATTTTATAACTAAATTTTACTTTTAAAGTATCAATATAATAAGAACTAGATTTTCTATATGTATAAACTATTTCTCCATTAACAATACCTTTATATCTTAAAATTGAATCTTTATAAGCAGTATTGAAAAAAATATTAGTTTTCCTTACTTCATTTGGTTTTAAATAAACTCCTTCAATAATATCTTGTGAGTAATTATCTACTAAAAAAGAGCCTTTTTTAGAAATTGAATCATTAAAATATTTATAGCTTTTACTTAAAATATAAATAGGTTCACTTGACGAATTTAATAATTCTATCACATAGTTATTGTATGTTTTATAATTATAATTTGTATCACCTTGATTATAAAAACTTTTACCACCTTGAACTATCTCTATTAAAGGAATTTCATTAACTAATTGTAACCCTTCAGAATAGGATAGTTGAAAACAAATGAAGAAAAAGAAAACTAATATTAATTTCATATTTTTACTTATTTATTTATTGTTATTTTTTCTGTATTTATAATTTTGTTGTTCTTAATGTAATTTAATATTAAACTTTACCTCACTACCATTACAGGTATAAAATTTTTAGAAGTACCATGATTGATTTGAATTATATATATACCAGTAAGAATATTAGTGCAATCCCAAACAAAATAACCACTGAATGGAGCATTTTTGATTAGTTTCAAATCACTACTTTTACCAATTTCATTTCCAAACAAATCAAAAACAATTTTTTTGTCTGTATCAATATCTGAACTTGAATCCCAATTTGCATTAAATTTAATTTGGTTCACACCTGGTATTGGATATGGATCCCAACTATAAAAGTATGAGTACTCTTCAGTTACTGAAGATTTCACAGTATCAATTCCTTCACCTCTTAGATATGTAATACTATCTGAAATAATTGCATTAGAATGAAATATAATACTATCATTATATTTTTTTACTTTGTTCGGCTTGAAAGTAACTAAAAAATGGTAATAAGTAGAAGGATCAATAATTAAAGGATTACTTTTATCTATTTTTGGTAAGTTGGTAGTAAAAGCACTATCAATATTAGCTAAATATGAATATACTTCCAATTTTTCAGTTTTTGAGTTATTGCCAATATATACGTCTCTAGTAACCGAACTTTTGTCCTTAATATCAATTTTACCGAAATCTCTGTCAATTGCCTCAATTTCAGAATATTTCTTTATAGAGAAATCTCTCAATTCAATCCAATATGCATTTTGTTTGTGCAAATCATCAGAATAATAAGCATAAAATTTATTTTCAACTTTTCTTAGATTTCTTGTTATACTTCCATTATTTGGTAAAATATATTTTTTCCAATTTGATTTATCTTTATAGTCGTTACTAGAAAACAAAGTGTCATTTATAGCTAAATAGAAAACATTTGAATCGGAACAAATTGCATTTTTTAAAGTATTCTCATAAATACTTGTATTTGTTTTATATGAATATAAGTCATATACTTTTCTATTTTCTAAATCAATTAAATCAAAACTAATAATTGAATCAGTATAATTTATCATTCCAACACATAAAAATGTTCTATTTTCTAAAGTTATTTCTTTATTGTATAGTAAACTATCTTTTCTATTATACTTTTTCAGGACATTCCAATTTTTAAATTGATCTTTTGTATATTTTATTTCAAAAGTAGTATCTATTAAATTCAAATTTTCAATTAAATAATTATTTGTATCTACGGAATTAATGTAATATATTGCAATATCATTTTCTTTATAATGCCTTAAATTATCAAAATTTTTATCGAACTCAACTATATATGAACTTTCAGATGAAAATGAAGATGATTTATAAGCAGTTATATATTTATCTTTTGTAATTTGGAAATTTGCTATTGGTCCTAAAACATTTCCAAAATTATACCATTGCATATCTTTATATGTAAAATTTCTGCCGAAATCATTAGAAATAAAAAGACCTTTCAGTACACCGTTATATTCAAAACCACCTAAAACAATTTTATTTTCAAATTTATCATAGAATTTAAAATCAAACCAAATATTTTCTAACATTTTATAATAATTTGTATCAATCAAAGGTTGAAATGTAAATCCTTTATTTTTAGTTTGGTACATCAAATAACAATGTGAAGTATTATAAAAATTATTATCAGAGAGGTAAAAATTATTATAATAAATATATAGTGAATCATTTACAATTTCAGGTTCTATGTGAGGAGAATAATGAAATTGTGAAACCAAACTTGCTACTGTATCTTTTAAATTTGCAACAACTAAAAATTTAGCATCTCCTGCCATAATTACTTTATCATCTGAAATTTGAATTTTATTAACTAATTGATTAAGTTTGCTGAAACGATTATCATAATACAAACTTTCAAATTTACTTATATATAAATATTGATTGTTTTTATCAACTTCATATAAAACATAGTTAAAATAAAATTTACTGCCACTTCTTTCAAGTACATATTTTTTATTATTTTGAACTTCAAAATATACATAACCAGAATATGTAAAAATTTTATTAAAATTAATAAAATCATTTGTTGTGAAAACTGAATCTTCGAATCTTACATAAATAAGACTTGAATCTGTTTGCAATTCTATGCGACCTCCACAGAATTTACAAGCTTTTCTTTTTAAAAATGAGATTGAGTCTATTTGTATTAAGTTTGAATTGAATTTTAAAACACTTGATGAATCAATTGATAAATAGAGGTTTGATTTTAGAGCAACTAATGATTTTCCAAATTGATTAGAATAGAATATCGAAGTTTTAGGAATATTAGTAGATTTTAAAATATTATAATTTTCTGATAATAAAGTCAGATTTTTATTTGTTCTTAAAGCATAGCCATTATAATATTCTATAACTTCTGTTAGAGTATCTTGTAATTTTAGAACTTGTTCCCAATTTAAACCATTATTTGTTGATTTCTTTATTTCTCCATTTGAACTAAATGCAATTAAACTATTATTTACTTTGTTGAATATTTTTATCACTTCGCCAGTATTAAATATTTTAATTTGATCCCATTTCTTACCGTTATCTTTACTTAAAAATATCGAACCAAAATCCCCATAAGCAATTATTAAACTATCTTTAGTTATAATGTTACTAAAATTTATTACTAAAGGAGTTAAATTAAATTCTTTTGAAAATACGAATAAATTTGAAATAAAATATAGAACCAATATTGATTTTTTCATAAATTTAAATTTGAAATAAAAAGGCAACATTAGAATTTAACTTCCTTAGAAACTAATGTTGCCAAAAAACTATTAAGGATTACAAGGAGTATTTAGATAAAAACAAGCACTTGTTTGACCATTAGTGCTTGGATCTGGAACTTGCGATTCAGGAGTAGTACAATTCCCAATTTGTCCACTTAGTGAAGGTCCTTGAACTCTTGTTACTTGCCTAATTCCTGTATTTGGATCTATACATGATAAAAACCTTTCAAGACAATAAATATCACCAGTGGTTGAACAAGGAGTATACCACATATTACCATTTACATTAGTCTTTTCCCAACAAATAATAGTTGCAATATTGACTCCTAATCCTGCACCGTACTGATCACAATCTGGTATTCCAGCAGAACAAATCGCTCTTGATTTTAACCAAGCAGGATTACCACAAATAGTATTTAAATTAGAAAGTATTTGAGGTGTAGTCAATCCTATATTACAATTGTTTAGAACACCAAATCCCATAATTTTTAAGTCGTAATCATTTGTTGGACTTGTTGGGTCACATTTTACACATAAATCTACTTGTACTGAACATCCATTCATAAAAACAGTTTGTGTGTTAAGAACATATCCAGTAGGACATGTAGTAGCCTCAGCCTTATCAACATTCATAGAAATTAGCATCACAAAAAGCAATGCACTTAATATTATTTTCTTCATTTTTTAGTTTCCTTAATTTTTTTACAAAAATATTTGTTGTATAAGCTCTAAACTTATAGAGCTTTTTGAGAAAGTAATATACATTTTGATTTAATTTGGTATATTACTTATAAATACTTATTTTTGCAGTTGCCTGCAAGCAAAGATTTAACTTTTGTCGGTGTCAATCTTTGTTTTTCGAGTATAGAAGTCAGAGCATTTTGCTTTGACTTCTTTTTTTATGTTGGTGTCATATTTTCACTCCATTTAAAATTTTAAAAATCATTTTTGTGATTTTCTTGATTCAAACTTATACTAAATTTATTAAAAATAAAAACTTTAAATTATGAACGACATTAATTTTTATAAACGACATTGCAATTGGTTTAAATATTCTCAAAAATTAGGTAAAGAACCCCACTTTAAGAATACTACATCTCAAAAATGCTGTTGTAATTTTACTTAAAATCAAACTAAATAAAATAAATAACAAATACCTATCAATTTAAAATCAGATCTATCGTCAAAGAGAAAAATTTATAATTATTATTCACTTTATGCTTATACTTAGGTAGCTTTTATGTCTATGAACGAATCAGAAATAACTACAAACGAATCTACAATCAATGAAGTAGAATCATCTACTGCTGTAGAATCAAACGAAACTATTGAAACAGTAGTTTCAGTAATAGAAGAAACTCCAATCCAAGAAATTGCTGAAACAGTAATTGTTCAGGAGTCAGTTAACCAAGAGCCAATTCCTCAAGAATCTCTTGAAAATGAATCAGAAACAGTTGCACCGGTTGAAACAGCAACCATAGCTACTCCAGAAGTTGCTAAAATCGAAGATAAAGATTTTTCTACAATGGTTAATTCTGCTGAAGTTAGTGAAGAAAAGCTAGAAACAAAACAAGAATTATATAAAGTTGAAGCTGAAAATCCAAAAGTTAAAAATCCTAATTTACCAAATTATGATAAATTAGATGATATTTTTGATGAATTAAATGCTGTTAAAAGTAGTAATGGCACTATTGAAGTATTATTAAGCGAAAGAATAACTGGTGGCTTTAGAGCAATTTATAAAGATGCACCTCTATTTTTGCCAAGTTCACATTTTTCAAATGTTAAAAAAACTGAAGATGAAGAATTAAAAGCTGCAGTTGGAACAACAATCAAAGTTCAAATATTAGATTTGAAAGATGCTGATGGTAAAAAATCTGTAGTTGTAACAAGAAAGAATTTAATTGCTTCAGAAACTTTAGATTCAATAAATGTAGGTGACAAAGTAAGTGGTGTGGTTTCTTCTGTGCCTAGCTTTGGAGTATTTCTTAGAGTAGGTGGTGTAGAAGGATTGATTCACGTATCAAGACTTTCTCATGCACATATTGACAAACCTTCTGACCTTTACAAAGTAGGTGACAAATTAGAAGCGATTGTTCTAGAAATCGATAAAGCAAATAACAAATTAGCATTGAGTAGAAAAGAATTAGAAAAATCTCCTTGGGAAGGTATTGCAGAGAAATACATCATTGGTAGTAAAATCAATGGTACAGTTCGTAGATTTACAGATTTTGGAGCTTATGTAGAGCTAGAACCTAGTATTGATGGTCTGGTTAGAATAAGCGAAATTTCTTGGACTAAACGTATTAAACATCCAAGCCAAATCTTAAAAGCTGGTCAAGCTTACGATTTTCAAGTTGTTTCAATTCAAGAAGACAAGAAAGCAATTGGTTTGAGCTATAAAAGAGCTTTTGAAAGTCCTTGGGCTGATTTGCTTGCTCGTTACCCTCAAGGGTTTGAAACTAAAGGGATCATATCTCAGTTTATGGATAAAGGTGCTTTAGTTACAATCAATGATGAAGTTGATGCGTTTATGCCAAAAAGTAAAATGCGTCCATTTATGGCTGGAAACAAAATGGCTATAAATATTGGTGATGAAATTGAAATTAGGGTAGCAGACATTGTTCCAGAAAATGAATCTATGATTGTAGTACCTATTCTATCTGATGACCAAATGGAAGAAATGGAAAATGCAAGACCATCAAGAGATAATAATAGAGATGGTGGTGGAAGAGATAAAGGCGGAAGAAATTTTGAAAGAAGAGAACCAAGTGTCAAAATTGATGCTTCTGTTGATGCTAATAGCAATTCTAATTTCTCTTTAGGCGATATGCTTTCTTCTCTTTCAATTGAAAAGTTGAACAAAAATTCTTAATTAAGACAATATAATTGATTAAATTAAGTCGGATTAAAACTTACAATTGTAAGAAACAAATCCGACTTTTTTTTTACTATCTAAAATAAAATGGCAATTTTAAAAATAACAAAAATAATTTTATTGATTATTCTAATATCATTTTCAATAACATTTGCTCAAACATTTCAAGATCAAAACGAAGGATCTCAATTACCAAGTTCATCTGACAATAAATTCACACCTCAGCAGGATTCTTCATACTTAAATGCTTTAAAGTTGAAACTCCCTTTAGATGTTCAAATGAGGAATTTTATCAGCTTATCTGATATTAACTGGCAAAACTTTTTAAAAATGCAAAGGTCTGTACCTTTTAGAAAAGCTTTGGATAACATTAATAATATTCCAGCTGAGATGCTACTACCTCGTGGTAATGATATAGTGCAAAGGCAAGAGATGATTGAAAAATCTTTTTATGTCCCATACATGAATAACTACTCTCCTTATGGTCTTAAAATACCTTTAAATTTAATAGGTCAGTTTCTTGGACTTAATGAAGATATATCACCCGACATAAAATACAAGGTAGATTACCCTAGTGATGTTGTAGTTGTTGTGTATTCAATGCAAGCTTCTGTAATTTGTACTATTTTCAAAGGTAAACAAGCACCGGGTAAATATGAATTTACTTGGAATGGTAGAAATGATACCGGTAAGAAAATGATAGCAGGGGATTATATTAGTGAAGTAAGAATAAGTAACACACAATTTATAAGAAAAAGAATTGTTATTAATTAGTAAGCGTTTTCTTTCTTTTATTTTAAACAGATTTCAATTTATTAATAGAGAATCAATATGAAAAAAGCAATTTTAGCCATTTTACTTGTAGCAACGATAACATCATACTCTCAAAAAGATCAAAATAATACTGTAAGTGTAACAGTTTATAATTCTAATTTAGGAGTTGTAAAAGAAAATAGACAGATTAAAATCCCTAAAGGAATATCAGATGTAAAAATTACTGATGTTGCTTCTCAAATTGACCCAACTAGCGTTTTTGTCAAACTTAATGGTGAAGTATTAGAGCAAAATTATAGATATGATTTGGTAAGTATGTTTAGCATACTGGATAGATATATTGATAAAGAAATAACTTTAATTGGAGAAAAGGGGAACTTAAGTGGTACATTACTTCAAAGTGCAGGAAGTATAGTATTAAAACAAAAAGATAATTCTTTGCTAATGTTAAGCGATTTTAGCAAGTATCAAATTTCGACTCCATCTCTTCCTGATGGATTAATCACTAGACCAACACTCGTTTGGAAAGTTGAAACTCAAAAAGATGAAACCCAAAATGTTGAGCTTTCTTATCAAACAAGTGGAATGCAATGGAATGCTGAATATGTTGCAGTACTTAACGAAAAAGATGATAAAATTGATTTGAATGCTTGGGTAAGTGTTACCAATAATTCAGGTGCTACTTTCAAAGAAGCTAAGTTAAAACTAATTGCAGGTGAAGTAAATATAGCAAGAGAAAGTAGGGTTGAATACCTATCTCAAAACTCAACCACTGAAGATAGAGCATATAGCCCAAGAGTAAAAAGAGATAATTTTAAAGAAGAGTCATTGTTTGAATACCATATTTATGATTTGCAAAACCCAACTACACTTACAAATAAAGAAATAAAACAGATTTCATTATTTTCTGTGCAAGATATAAAAGTAAAAAAAATGTATTACTTAGAAAATAATTTTAAAAGGAATGCAGATAATTTTGATGTAGTTACTTATATTGAGTTTGCAAACTCTAAAGAAAATACTCTTGGTATGCCAATGCCAGCTGGTAGAGTTAGATTTAACAAAAGATCGAATGAATCTCTGGAATTTATTGGTGAAGATAGAATTGAACATACACCTAAAGATGAAAATATTAAGTTGAAGTTAGGAAATGCTTTTGATATTAAAGCTAGTTCAAAAGAAGTTGCTTCTGAAAGAATTTCAGATAAAGTAACAGAGACAGATTTTGAGATAGTAATTAAAAACAGAAAAGATGAGAATATAAATGTTCAAGTAGAAAGGCATATTGGTCCATTTTCAAAAGTATTAAGCTCCAATATAAAAAGTGAACAAGTCAATGCTGGTTTGATAAAATTTGATGTTCCTTGTAAAAAAAATAGTGAGACTAAATTAATATTTAAAGTAAGATTTGTCTATTAAATCTTACTTTAAATATATTTAATTTTAACAAAAACTATCATTTTTTAATAGAAGCTAAAGTAAATTTATCTACTTTATTACTAACTGGTTTAATGGTTTTTAAATAAGCATAAATAGCTTTCAAATCAGTTTCTTTCATACCAGCATAATATGACCAAGGCATAAAAGTATTATAAGTATTCTTGTCAACTGGAGCTGGCTTATAATTAGAGTCTGCATAAGATTTAAACTTACGAACAAATTGCTCTTCAGTCCACTTGCCAATACCAGTTTCAACATCTTGAGTGATATTTGAAGTATGAATGTAACCACCAGTTGGTAGCATAAATTCTCTATTGCCTTGCCATTCCTTACCAGGGATAATTTGTCCTTTTTCATCAGGTGTATGACACTCCACACAACCAGCTTGGTTAGCAACATAAGCACCATATTTTACTATATCTTTTTCATCAGGTTTGGTAGTAAAATTAGGTTTTTGTGGAATTAAATGAATTATAAAATTCATTGGGAAATTTGAAACGCTTTCTTTTGGCTCAGATGGATCTGCTTTCAAAGTTCTTATATATGCTATAATTGAATAAACATCTTCTCTATCCATTTTACCAATATAAGTATATTGCTCTGAATATTTCTGCATCAGACCAAGAACCTAGGTTTGATGGAGTTAGGTTCTTGCTATAATATTTACCGGGGAAACCTAAATCTTCATTAAATTCTTCTCCACCTTTGGCAAAAGTTCCTTCTTGAAGTGGCATAGCAAATTTATCTCTTACCCTAGTAGAATGGCAATCCATACAAACGCTTACATGATTTGCAAGATACTTCCCTCTTTCTAACCTTGTTGGAGTTACTTCCACTTTCAAATTTTTCTCTAATGGAATATTTGGTAAGCCTATTTTAACATAAGTTAGTAACCCAGCAAAACCAACTAAGATAATTGCAATTAAAATTCCAATAATCTTTATAATTTTCATAGTACCCTCATATATGAATAAATAAAAAAAATTTACACATTAAAACGGAAGTGCATTACATCTCCGTCTTTGACAATATATTCTTTTCCTTCAATGCGTAATTTACCAGCATCTTTGATTTTTTGCTCAGAGCCAAACTCAAATAAATCATTGCAATGGTAAACTTCAGCTTTGATAAATCCTTTTTCAAAATCAGTATGAATTACTCCAGCAGTTTGTGGTGCAGTAAATCCATTGCCAAAAGTCCAAGCTCTTACTTCTTTTTCACCAGCTGTAAAGTAAGTTCTAAGGTCAAGTAAATGATAAGCTTTTTGAATTAACTGATCCAATCCAGACTCCATCAATCCTAAGCTTTCTAAAAATTCAGTCTTTTCTTCCTGTGAATCTAAGCTTGCTATTTCAGATTCTAATTTGCCACAAATAGTTACTACTTCAGAGCCATTTTTTTCAGCATGAGCTTTTACTTGCTCTACAAAAGGGTTGATTACACCAATTGAATTTTCATCAACATTACAGCAATATATTTGCTTTTTTAATGTGATTAAATGCAAATCATAAACAGATTCAATTTCATCTTCATCAGTTAAAATAGTTCTTGCTGGGATCCCTTGATCCAATCCCGCTACTAGTTTATTTAAAATAGGTTCAGCAAATTTTGCAGCATCAGAAACTTTTTTATCACTTGAACGAATTAGCCTTCCCATAGTGCTAATACGTTTCTGAACTGTTTCAAGATCAGCATAAGCTAATTCTAATTCTATTATTTCAATATCACGAATTGGATTAACACTTCCCTCTACGTGAACAATATTATCATCTTCAAAACATCTAACAACGTGAATAATAGCACCTACTTGGCGAATATTACCTAAAAATTGATTCCCCAAACCTTCACCTTTAGAAGCTCCTTTAACCAAACCAGCAATATCAACAAACTCTACATTTGTAGGTATTGTTTTTTGAGGTTTGATAAATCCAGTAATCTTTTTTAAACGTAAATCAGGAACATCAACAACTCCAATATTAGGATTAATTGTACAGAAAGGATAGTTTGCTGCTTCAGCAGGAGCTGAAGTAAGAGCAGAAAAAAGAGTGGATTTTCCAACATTTGGCAATCCAACAATACCACAGTTTAAAGACATTTTATTCCTAATTTCAAATTTGTACGAAAAAGAAGTTCAAAAATATGATTTTTTTGTGAATTAGCCTTTATGTTTTTGAAAATAAATGATTTAGTTTGAGCTTTTATTCAAAGATTAATACAAATATAAATTAATTTGTTGATTTTGAGTTTTCGTTTTAT
>JAPLFM010000066.1 GCA_026390675.1 Candidatus Kapaibacterium sp.
GCACTATCAATCAAATCTTTATCTTTTATTATAGCTTCTTTGAGAGTTTGCCATTCGATAAGAGCTACCCAATCAAAAGCATTTGTATTTGAATTTATACTTTGACTTTGTTCAAAAAGATTTTTTGAAAGATTAAATTCTGTTTCTAAATTAAGCGAATCACTAGTTTTAATAACTATAGCTTGAATCATTTTATTCGCTAAATCAAAATCTCCCGTTCTTTGTAATTCTTGTAAAATTTGATTAGCATTTAAACGGAAATACTTACTTAATATCAACAGCTTATATGAAATGAAAGCAGTTTCGTTGAAATTAATACTTTTATTTAATGTGTCATTTGGATTATTTGAAATTCGAGCTACTTCCTCAAATTTTCTATTATTTAGATCTTCACTTCCTGATTCATTTGTCCATTGGAATTTTATAGCAAAATATATAAAAGTCAATCCAAAACCAATTATAGCAAACAAATAAACTAAATACTTAAAAACTAATTTCAAATTCATTTTCAAAAAAAACTCAAATTTTACGAATAAATCAATTACAAAAATACTGAAGAAATATTACATTGAGGTTGTTATATTACTTTACTTGTAAACTATATTATTTCTGAGCTAATTTAATATCAAACCAAATTTTTAATGGTACTAATGCTTTATTAGCACTTGCTCCACCCATATTTCCACTTCTGCCTGCACCTCGACCTCTTCCACTTGCTCCACCAGACATACCTCTACCACCTATTCCACCTACCATTCCACCCGGCGCCATTCCTTGATTGCCAGGCACTATGCCTTCACCAATATCAGTATCATTTCTTTTGAAGTTCTGTTTATTTTTAATTTCTCCTGTTTCAAATCCCAAAGTAATGATTTTCTTTTTAGAATTTCTAGAGTTAATGTTTATTTTATCAGATTTTAAAGGAATTGCAATTTCATAAATTACAGTTCCATTATCTCTTTTTATAATTGCAGTAACATTATACTTTCTTACTAAATTCAAAACTGAAATACTTTCTTTATCAACTCCATCATTAAATAATAAATCTAAAGTATAAAGCATATTATCATATTTCTTGTTTTGAGCACTTTCTCTTTCTTCATCATTTCTTGGTTTTTCAAAATTACCAAATTCATTTAAAGCACCAATTGGATAATGAATTCCAAATGTTTTAGTGTCATCTTCTTTATCGTTTATCCAAAGAGTTAATCCATTCATCATTACTTTATGAAATACTTCCGAATCAGCAGATTTCAAACATACATATAAATTATTTTCATCATTTCTAAATCCAATCATAATTCGTTGATCAGGATAATAGTAAAATGATTCTTGCCAATCAATATCATTTCCATCAATAATTATTTCCTTTTGAGCATATTTCGAATCAATTTGTTCAATTGATGCACATGAATTTAATAAAATGATTAAGGTAGGAATAAGAGTAGATAATATTAGTCTGTTTGTTAATTTCATATAGTTTCTTAAAAATAAATTTAGCTTGTTTGTAATTTACTAAAATATAGACTATAATTGTTAAAGAAAAGTTTTATTTAAATTAATTA
>JAPLFM010000211.1 GCA_026390675.1 Candidatus Kapaibacterium sp.
AAACAAACAGAAATACTTAATTACCGTAGCTGAAAGTGAAGCCTTTGCTTTTGCTGGGCTTTGGAGTAATTGGGTAGATAAAAATACAGGTGAAATATTGCACACCTACACAATAATTACTCGTGAAGCAAATGAATTGATGAGTAAAATCCACAATACAAAAAAACGTATGCCATTTGTTTTACCCAAAGAAGATGAAATAGACTGGCTTTTGGGTAAAGAAATTCCGAATTACAAAATAGACCTGGTAGCTCAACAACAATAAAGTATATAAGAAATAAAAAAATTATCTCTTATATACTTTTATTGAACAATTGAAACTTGTTTATTAAGCAACAAATGAGTTTTCGCCTTCAAACAAGTAAAGTATGTCATGAGGAGTCAAGTTAGCTTGAGCTTGAGATGCATATTTTTTAAAATTAGTATCTACTAAGCTTCTTAATTCTTTCAAAGCATCATCATATGTGCTTAATGGTGCTGCTGTATTGTAATTAAGTGGGCTTTTATCATCCACCTGAACATTATTCTCCAACTTGTTAAGCGCGTTTAAGAGAATATCTTTTTGCCAAGCTGATCTATCAACTTGTTTAGTTTGATTATCAGAAGTTGTTTTTTTAGCTGTCTTAGTGCTACCTATACCCAACACATCTACTAGAAATGGGTCGTAAGCGGCTCCTCCTGAGTTTCGTATTTCTGTTACTTGCATTTTAAACTCCTTTTAAAATGATTGAGAAAATAATAATGTTATCAAATATTTCTATATAACTTTCCAATTCTTATGCCAAAAAAATATTTGTGGAAAAGTTCAACACAACATCTTGTATTTATCAATTAAGTCATAATCTATATAATCTTTGTTTTTAAAATTCGTCTATAAATCAATAAAATAATTACTAATAATGAAATTATAAAAATGCAAAATATATTAAATTTTATTGAAGCAAATAAAGACAATCATCTATCGCAACTAATTGAATTTTTGAAGTTTAAAAGTATTAGCACTAACCCAGAATTTAAAGAAGATATTAAAAATTGTGCAAACTGGCTTTCTGAAAATATGAAATTAGCAGGTTTGGAAAATGTAAAGCAGTTCTCAGAATACGGCAATCCATTAATATATGCTGAATGGTTACGTGCTGGAGAAAATAAGCCAACTGTACTTTTTTATGGTCATTATGATGTTCAACCTGTTGACCCAATTGAACTATGGAACTCTCCACCATTTGAACCAACTATTAAAGATGGTAAAATATTTGCCAGAGTAACAGCAGACGATAAAGGACAAGTTTTTACTCATATTAAAGCTGTTGAGGCCTATTTAAAAACAAATGGTAACTTACCTATTAATGTCAAATTTATAATTGAAGGTGAGGAAGAATCTGGAGGAGAAGCAATTGAGGAATTCATTCACAAACATTCTGAAATTATAAGTTGTGACTATGTAATGATATCAGATACCGAATGGTATGATGGTGGAAATGTAAAAAATGCTCAACCATCTATTTGCTATTCTTTGAGAGGAATAGCCGTTGCTGAGATAACTCTAACAGGACCTAACAGAGATTTGCACTCTGGAACTTATGGAGGAGCAATTGACAACCCAATTAACACACTTTGCTGGATGATAGCACAGCTTCACGACAAATATGGTAGAATTACAATCCCCCACTTTTATGATGATGTCATTGAATTAAATGATCAAGAAAGAACGAATATATCAAATTTACCTTTTAATCTTGAAGATTACAAAGAGGATTTAAAAATAAACGAGGTGAATGGTGAAATCGGTTATTCAACAATTGAGCGTGCTACTGCAAGGCCAACACTTGACATAAACGGTATTTATGGAGGGTATATTGAAAAAGGCCACAAATCAATTATCCCATCACAAGCATCAGCAAAAATTTCAATGCGAATTGTAGCAAATCAAGATTTTAAAAAGATTATAGAGCTATTTAAAGTTCATTTACAGAACCTAACACCACCAACTATGAAACTTAGTATTAAAGGTGAGCAAGGCGGTAATCCAGTAATTACTTCACTTGATAGTAAAGCAATCAAAGCATGTACTTTAGCTCTAAAAAATGCATTTGATAAGGAAGTAGTTTATATGAGAGAAGGTGGATCAATTCCAATAGTTGAGCTTTTTCAAAGCAAATTGAATGCACCAGCTGTTATGATGGGATTAGGCTTATCGACAGATAATATACATTCTCCAAATGAAAATTTTTCTTTACGTAATTTCTTTGGTGGAATTAAAGCATCTGCTTTATTTTTAGACGAAATAGGGAAATAAACTTTTAAGTTTATGCCTTAAATTCTTCAAATGCTGAATTATTACTTTTTAATATTGAAGGTATTTTAAGTATTGTATTATCTATAAGTCTTGTTTTACCCAAATAAACTGCCAAAAGTAGGACAATAGTCTCACCGGGTAAAAATTCATCAGGAGATTCTAATGTGTCAGCAAGAGCAGATGAAGCATAATCAATTCGTAAGTTTTTAACTGATCTTAAAGTTTTGTGCATTATTGCATTTATTATTTTTCTGTTTCTTTCACCGTTTTCAATTGCGTTTCTTGCTTTCTCGAGACTTACAAATAGTATTGAGGCTTCAAGTCTATCTTCATCTGAAAGATATATATTTCTAGAGCTCATAGCTAAGCCATCTGATTCTCTCAAAGTTGGAGCAACAATAATGTCTAATGGGAAATTTAAATCTGCTACTATTTTTTTTACAAGTAAACTTTGTTGATAATCTTTTTGGCCAAAAACAGCAAAGTTTGGAAGCGTAGAATTTAACAATTTTGCTACAATAGTAGCAACTCCTTCAAAATGAAAAGGTCTAAATTTTCCTTCAAAATCTTCAGTAACCCTACCAATATTAATTTTAGCTGAGAATCCAATGGGGTACATTTCCAAAGCATCAGGCATAAAAAGATAGTTGACTCCAGCTTTTTCACATAATTCTACATCTCTTTTAAAATCTCTTGGATATTTTGAATAATCTTCATTTGGAGCAAATTGAGTAGGATTTACAAAAAGTGTAACTATAGTAATTTCACTAAAGTTTTTGGCTTTTTCAACTAAAGATAAATGACCTTTATGAAGATATCCCATTGTTGGAACAACTGAAATTTTGTTTCCATTGCTTTTTTCGAGCAATGAAATTTGTTGCATTTCTTTAATTTTCGTAATTATTTTCATTTTCAATTAATTTTTTTGAATCCAGCTCTTGCTTTCGTTAGAGTAATAATTTTTGAAGTAAATTCATCAACTATTGAGCCAGGAATATAAGCTATTAATTCTATCTGATCAGTATAATATTCTTCTAATTTAGTAGAATAATCAGAAACAAGCTTCTTAATAATTGAGATATCGTCATAAGTACAGAAAATTTGAATCTTGACTGACAAATCAATCTGTTTAGATGCACATTTACTTAAAACAAAATTTGCAGATTCTGCATAAGCACGAGCCAGTCCACCTTTACCAAGTTTAGTTCCACCAAAATACCTAGTAACTACAATTATAATATCAGAGAATTGACTTTTATTGATACAAAATAAAATTTGCTTTCCCGCAGTTCCATTTGGTTCTCCATCATCAGAACTTCGAACTTCCATTCCTGAAGAACCAATTTTGTAAGCAAAACAATTATGATTTGCATCAAAAAATTCTGTTTTTACTCTATTCAAAAACAACATTGCTTCATCTTTATTACTAACTGAAGCAATGGAAGCAATAAATTTAGACTTTTCGATTTTGATTTCTTCTCTAGCTGGAGATTCAATAGTGAAATAATAATCCAATTTTTACCTTATAATTGCAATCTTGTTATTTTGAATTATTGTTTGATTATAGATTACAAAATTATATACTCCTGACGCAATATCCTCAATATTTATTGAGTTATTAAATAAATCGCCATATTTAATTGTATTTCCATTTAAATCTGTAATTATATAATCAAAGTGTTCTAACGAATTATTTATTATATTTAATTTGTGATTATCATTTGAAACTAAAATAGATTTCATTTCAATTTGAGGCTCAAGAATACTAGATAAGTAACCACTTTTATACTTTTTCACAATGATATTATCAATAAAAAAACCTTCATATCGAGTAGCTACATCTGAAATTACACCAAATCTAAAACTTACACTTTTATTGATATAGTTTTTCAAATTTATTGATTGATGAAACCATTCGTTAATATGCCCATGAAAACCAAACATACCATCTTTTTGTTTTGAGTTAGGCAATCCTTTTCCAGCAATCATTCTGCTAGAATTAAGATAATTCCATGTCTTTCCAGAATCAATAGAAATTTCAACAGTAGCTATATCAAAATCTCTTTCAATATTAAACCTTGTATCAAAATCAATAGTTACATTTTCAAAACCATTCAAATTAACATTTCTTCCAAATGAAACATAGTTTGAAGTTGTGTCTTTGTAATTTGAATTAGGTGAGTCAGTAAGAATCAATTTTCCTGTAATATTATCTTTCTCTCTTCCCCATTGAACTGACTCCCAATATGATTTTATCTCACTACTACTAAACAAAGTATCAGGAGTTACATATCCAATAGTTTGATAAATAGTGTCTTTTTTATCAAATCCAAATTGATTAATGCTCAATTCAAAAGATACAATTTCACCATTTTTTATTGTTGAATTGCTTAATTCAAAATTGAATAGTAAAGGAAGAGAATTAGTTGAATTAATTTGAATTTCTCTATTTGGATTTAATACATTTACACTATTATTTATTGATCTTAAATTTACTTTAGTTTTATTTGAATTTGATAATCCAATATTTCTTAATTTTATCAATATTGATTTTTCATCTGGTATTAGAACATCAGTTTTAACTATGTAATCTTTTGAATAATAAAGAGCAGCATAATTCATTTTAACATTTTCTTTTGCAACATCTAAAATCATATTTGGAAGTAATCCCCAAAATCCATACTTTGCATGCCCTAATTCCGGAGTAAATGATATTGTTGCTTGTTTACCTTTTATTTTATCAGTATAAAACCAATCATCAGATGATCCACGAGCAAAATAGCCAACAGCTCTTATGTCAGGACCATAAACATATTTATTTGATTCATTTATGTAAAATCCAATTTGTTGCATAAGAATAGAATCTTTGACAAAACCTTCAACTGCAGAACCGGGATGTATAAATAAATTACCATAGCTATGATAATTTAAAGCTGTTTTGAAATTATGTCTTAAAGCAAATTGTTGAATTGAATTAGTTTCTGGTTCTGAAAAAGGTGCAGTACCTCTATAAGTTTCTGAGTTTTGACTTGTTTCACTTCCACCAGCTGGTGAATCCCAAAATTCAAAAGGTCCATAATTTCTATTTAAATCAACACCTTTAGAACTATCACTATTTAACCTTTGATTTTTGCGAATTAATCCACCTCCAACAGTAGGAGTCTGTTGGTTTAATTTATAACTATCGGGGTTTATAACAGGAATAGCAAAAATCAATTTACTTTTAAGTAAGTAAATTGATTCTGGATTATTTGATTTAAAATTTTCTAACAAGTGCCACAAGAAAAATATTATAGTAGTGACTCCTTGTGGTTCTCTTGCATGATGTAGTGAAGTATAAAGTATTTCATCTGGCTTTATAAATTCAGCATTTTCAAGATGAAACTTATATGCATATAAGTCTTTATTTAAATAAGATTTACCAATAACTTCTTTTGAAACAATATTTGGAAATGCAAGTATCATTTTATCAAAATTTTCATATATCTCATCTAAAGTATAATAACCTCCTAAAGAACCAAGTTTAAAGTTGTTTAAATCGGATAATTGATTAGATTTTGAATCATTTATTTTATATTTCGAAGCATTTTCAAGATAATAATTCTCTAAATCTTCAATTTCAACAAACTCAATTAAGTTTAGTTTATTTAAATTTGATAATTCATATTGATTAACAACTGTATTAATATACAATCCTTCTTTAATAATAGCACCTTCTAGGTCAATACCCATTTCATTAATTTTAGAAACAGTATAAATTGAGTCTAATTTAATTTGAACTTTGGAAAATTTCTCTCTTGAATATGAACTCATACTAAAGAAAACCAAAAATATGATTATTAATTTTTTCATTTTAATATTAATTTATTTTTCTGACAAACCTAATTTTAAAAGGAATGCTTTTAACTTTGGCTCTAAATATAATGCTATAATACAAAAGAAAGCACCAGCTACTAAATCTACAACATAGTGATAACGCAAATAAACTGTAGAAAAAATCAAACTACTTCCAAGTATTGCTACAACCCATTTAATTCTTGAATTATATCTAAAAGCTATTATCATTGTTATCATTGTCATCATAGTATGTCCACTTGGGAAACAATCTGCATTTACAAATTGAGAAGGATTGGTTTGGCCTGGCAAAATTCCACCACCAGCATTTATAAACCCTCTCATAATCTCTGATAAAAACAATCCAGGTAATTCAATACTATTTTTTGCAAAATCGTGAAGGTAAAACCTTGGACCAATTGCAGGAATCAAAAAATACAAAATATAAGAAAAGTAAAAGCTAAAAAATATTAATCCAGCATAGTTATATAGTTCTTTCTTTTTATTTTGTAATATTAAGTCAGCTCCAATAATAACTGGATAAAAGTAGAATAAAAAGTATGTTAATTGTAAATATTCTGTTAAGATAGGATTAGCAAAGTTATTCAAAAAATATGATGGGCTTATCCCAAATATCAATTTATCTATATTTGCCAGTTCTTTGTCTCGCAATATAGGGTTTACAACTTTAATGTAATAAAAAATCTGATTGTAAATATAAAGTATCACAGGCATTAAATAAAATTTGCGAAGAACTAATTGCCAAGTGTTTAATTTTTTTGAATAAGTTTGAATTGCTATTATGATAATAACAAAAATAATTACTACGTTAATAATTAGCAAATTTAAAGCAATATCAACTTTTGAAAACAAAATTATATCAGTAATAATATAAATACAAAGCATAAGAATAGTATAAATATCAATAAAACTTAATGATTTAAATATTTTTTGTTTTAAATTATTCATCTTCCTTTTATAATTTCCTCAGATAATATTATAAAATCTTCAAGACTTAGTTGCTCAGCTCTTTTTGTTAAATATTTTGTAATGACTTCATTTTGCTCATAATTGGTAACATCAGAAAGAGTTTGATGTAAAGCATTACGTAGCATTTTCCTTCTTTGGTTAAACCCAAGCTTTACTATCTTCATTATTTCAAAATATTTCAAGTTTTTATCTAGAAAGTTCACTTCTAAAACAGAAGATGTAACCTTCGGTTTTGGTAAGAAACAACCCGGTGCAACATCAAATAATATACTTGCTTTACCACATATTGCTAGTGCAACAGACATTATTCCATATACTTTATTGCCATGTTTACTAATAATCCTTTGTGCCATTTCTTTTTGAAGCATAAATACAGCTTTTTCAAAGAGTACACTGTTCTCTAAAATTTTAAAGATAATTTGTGATGCAATATAGTATGGTAGATTACCTACAACCTTAATTTTTCTTCCATTTGAATTAATTTTGTTCAAATCAAGTGCTAAAAAATCAGAACTTATAATATTAATTTTATTTTGTCCATAATCTTTGATTAATACTTCAACTGCTCTTTCATCAATTTCAATTAAAGTTAAATCAATATTCTTGTATTTAACTAAATGCCTTGTTAAAGCTCCTGTTCCGGGACCAATTTCAATTACAAAATCATTATCTTGAAGTTTTAGGGAATCAACAATTTTTTTAGCTATATTTTCATCTACTAGGAAATTTTGGCCAAGTGATTTTTTAGCTTGAATTAAGTTTAGTTTATTCTCCAAACAATCTCCTAAATTCAGATTTAAAACTTTGGTATGTTGTGTCTAATTCTTGAGAAATAACTTTTAATTCACCAACTGAAGTCATAAAATTTGTATCGCCTTTCCATCGAGGTACAATATGATAATGTAGATGTCCTGGTACTCCAGCACCAGATGCAGAACCAATATTTAAACCTAAATTATAACCATGGGGCTGATAAATACTTTTCACAATTTTAACAGAATCTAAAAGTAACTGGTTTAACTCTTCAAGTTCTTCATTACTCAAATCAGTAATATCTGGTACATGGTTCATTGGACAAATCAATATATGTCCTGCATTATATGGGAATTTATTTAACACTACATAAGAATATTTTCTTCTAAAAACAACAAAATTCAAATCATCATTTTGGAGTTCTATGGCACTATTACATAAAAAGCATTCTTTAGATACGTTACCCTTGAATGACTCTATATATTGTGAACGCCAAGGTGACCATAAATTTTCCATTTGAAATTTCCAAAAATTAAAAAAAAAGTGCCTACTAATTAAAGTATGCACTTTCTTTAAAAGATATTATATATTTTATTTTATAGCAAATCTAACATCAACACCAATTTGAATAGCACTTACTTTCCAAGAATGATCATCTACATTAGTAACACCAAAATTATAAGCAATTCCTGGCACTATAATCATACCACCTTTAGTTAGGATTTCATATTGCAAACCTAATTTCAAAGCAACACGTAAAGATTGTTTACCTGGTATATCACCTTGTTTAACAATAATTGTTTTTGGTGCAGTACCAGCTGCAGGGTTAGCAAAATCAGTGTAACTAATACCTAACTTAGCTTGATCTGCTGCACTTACCATCTTGAAAGCAGCACCATCTTTTGGATCAGATATTAATGAAGTTCTTTGGTTTTGAGTTGCAGTCATTGCATAATCAAAAGTTGGACCAGCAACTACACCTAAATTATCCATAAAATTAAACTTATAAGCTAAATCTAATGAAATTGTATTATATGCAATTGCATTTGTGTATAAGACATCTGTAAGTATGGATGTTCCATCAGGTTTAACTGAAGGTAATCCACCGGTACCAGCATTGAAACTTTGTTGTTCCATCTTAGCAGGAAAAGTATTGTATAAAAGCCTTACTATAACAGAAGACTTAGAATTTTTAGGACCACCCAATAAAAACTCTGCTGAAGCTCCTACAAAGAACCCATTTGAAGAACCATTTTGAAATGAAGGACAAGGAACAGCATCTATATTGGAAGTTTCAAGAGTAACACTATGCATTACTTTATTATACCCAATTACTGGACCAACTAAAAACGGAGTTTTCTTAATCTTTGGATTAAGTGGATCATCTTCTTCATCATCTGCTATCAAATAAGCAAATGATTGACATAAAATTACTGCAATGAGCGCATATCGTAGTAAATTTTTTTTCATACTTCTATTACCCTATTTCTTTGGTTACTTATAAATAACAAAATTTGTTTGCATATTAAAATTTTTAGTTTTTAAATTTAAGACATAAAATCCATTTGACAAAGAAATATTTTCTAACTTTAAAGAAAAAGTTCCAGATTTGTAAGATTTTCTATCAAATAACTTAAAAGACTCCCCTAATACATTTGTTGCAAATATTTCAACTTCATCATCTCCAGGAATTGCAAATTTTACATTTAAAAAATTATAAATTGGATTAGGTGATACATCTACAAAAGGTAAATTACTAAGAATTTCGACAGGACGCAAATTAAAACTGCAAATTTTATTAATTTGTGTAAAAATAATTTGATTTTCTGGATTAAAACATATTTCTGAACTTACATTTGCATTAAAAACAGGATTTAGGTATGTATCTAAGAGAACCAAGAATTTTATTTTGATTTTCCAATTCATACCATTTTTTACTAAAAATTTACAATTAATTGGTTTAAAGATTAACATCGTGTCATTTTTGATTATATCAACATCAAAAAGATACTCATTGTTTTTATCTACAATTGCCAATTTAGTTGAAGTTTGTAATGGATAGAAATTTATTCTATTATATGATAAATTAAATGCAAAATTAGTTAATGTATCTGTATAATTAGGGAAACCACCTTTTATTGCAAGTTCCATTTCAGAACCTATATCATATATATAAAGACTATCTTGTTTATCAATTGTAACTTTGTTAACTTTTGGAAGAAAAGTTATGTTGTTTTGAATTAATGTATCAATATTTAAATCAACATTATTAATGTAATCTCTTTTTTGATACTGACAGAACACTTTTGTTTCAATTTTTACTAATTTATTTCTTTCAGCTAAAACAAATAATTTGATATTTAAAGCTGATTGTGCTGGAATAATGAAAGGATATTTTATTGAATCAGATTTGTAAAAAGTTCCAAAAGTATTATTATCTATATTATTAATTGTCAAAGCGTAATCGTTAAAATTATTTATCTTAATATAAACTGGAGACAATTGACAAGCAAGCAAAGAATCAGTTGCAAATGTAACATCGATTGTTGGAGGAAAAACATTAACTGCGAATCCCCTTATCCAAACACTATCGACCTTTCTATTATAGTTTGGCATTGCATCATTAATTATAGCAAGGAGCATTTTGTGCTCACCTACTCTTGTAGGCTTAAACTTTATTGGGATTTGAAATTGATCAAACAATTTAACTACGTTTTTTTTGAAGTAAATTGGGTCAATTTCAAAAGAAGCTATATCACCAAAAACTGGGATTATGGAATCAATTGTTAAATCTTCATTTCCACCAGCTTTTATAATAGTATTATTTAGTATTGTTTTTTCTTGATTTACATAAATAGTATCAAAATCTATATTCTCTGTTTTAATCTGAGGAATTGTACCTAAACCATTCAAGCTTATATTAAAATCTGGAGATAATTTCCAAGTAGATCTATATTTTGCTTGAATTTCGTATCCATTAGTATCAAGATATTTAGGAGAGAATTGAAGTTTAAAATTCCTACTTTGATCAATATCAAAATACAAATCTTTTATAGTTGCTAAAGTATCTCTATTATTTGAGTTGTTTGTTAAATTCTTTTCTTTAACTATATTAGTTAAATTAATAGTTCCACTATGCTTACCTTTGTTTGTAATAGTCATTAAAGTAACATTAACTGTTCCTACTCTCTTTTTTTGCCAGTCAACAATTAAGTCGTTAAATAATGGTTTAACTCCAAATCCAGTTAATCTAGCTATATTTTGAATATTTTGAATATTTTCAGCTTTTATACTACTTTCAAAATAACCAACAGAATCAGGAATAAAACAAACTTTATCAAGTTTAAAAGTATCTCCCGGTGCTAAAGTAATAGGAAACAATCCAAGTGTATCAGGGAAGAATGAATTTTTAGGAAAAGTTACACTTGATATTGTAACATTAGTGTTTCCATTATTTATCCAAAAAATAGGACTGCAAATTGTATCGCCTAAAAGAACATCGCCAAAATTGTAATCTAAAGTGTATAAAGACGCTTTGCTTACTACACCTTTAAGCACAACATTTTTAATAATGCATTCGGAATAGATTTTAACAGTATCAATCAAGCTATTAAAATTATCTTTTGTATTGAAATTTACATTAAATACAAGCGAATCTTTTGATGGTATTAATAATGGGTAAAATACTTTAGTAGAAAATGACAATCTAGAATCTTTAAAAAAACTAATTGAATCAAGAATTATATCTCTTTTAGAATTATTAAATATTTTAAGTTCTTTCGTGCTAATGATATCAAATTTTATGTTCCCGAAATCAATTATTGGATTGGAAACAATTTTTACACCAACAAATTCTTCTTGATATCTCTTACCATTGCCATATCTATCATAATAGTCAATAGTAAAAGTACCATCATTTGTATAATCAATTGGAGTTGCAATAAATGAAACTACTTTATCACCATCATTAAATTTATTAATTAAACAATTGAAGTTTTTTGAAAGTAAGTTATTTAATTCAATACTACCAAATCCTAAATCACTTTTTGATGAATCTGTAATTATTCCATTTATATTAAAACAATTGTTTTTAGTTTTAATAATAGGAGAAGAATGATCTACTAAGTTTGAATTTACTAAATAACTTCCTAAAGCAGTTGAATAAGCATCAGCTCCACCTCTACCAAACATAAGACCAGAGAATCTACCTGAATCTGCTTTTAAATTATGATACCCAGGTTGTACTACAATTCTTACCCAATGCAAACTATCCAAAGGGTTACCCCAATTAATAAAATTGTAAGTTTTATTTATATTAATTCCATCTAAAGTCAAAGAATTTTTAGCTTTAGTATTAGCTAAAATTACAACTCCATGCCCAGTATATTGTGTATAATTACTAATGCTGTTTCTTGGTGTTACGAAATTAATATATTGAACAAATTGGTCTAATGCAGGTAAAATTGACATTGAAGGGTCATAATCTGAAGGTTCAGTTACAGTTCCTATTCTACACATCATCTGAGCAATCATAAACGGTTTGTTTGATGACCAATATGTTGGTTCATCAGTAATATGTGCAATATAATCACCGGAACCATTAAGTGATAGCTGAGAGATACCACTAGCTTTTGTTAAAGTTATATTAGTGTTAGGTAAAAGACTTACAATTTTGAAGTGATCAGAAAGCCCTTGAAAAAAAGGTGCTGAGAAATATTTAGTTCCCCATGTATCTGTTGACGGTAACATCTCACACAAGTGATTTTTGCTATCACCCTTGTCAGTAAGTCTTTGAGTAATTGCTGTCCTTACATGTCCTGAAATAAATGCAATCGGTTTATTACTTTTAACTTTACTACCAGTTAAATCAAATTTACCTTTAATATCAATAGCTAAATATGAATAAGACTTTACTAAGTAAGATTGTCCTTTACTCATTGTAATATTAAATGGAATAAATTGCTGTTTAAGCAATTGAGTTTGGCAAGTGGGAGTTATTTCAACTGTAGTATTATCTTCACTTGCAATTATTAAAAATTCACCACTTCTTGGTGCAGCATCTTGAGGTGCATTTATTATTAAATCATCATAAGTTTTATCTGCTGCCATATAATAGAAATCATCTGGCATAGTAACAGCATAATATTCAGTACCTAAATTTACAACAGGAATAGCACAATAAATATCACTTGTAGTATATTTACTACTATAACAATTCACTATAATAGGATTATCTGAAAATATTTCAATTGATTTATTATTTAATATTTCGCTATCAACATTTTCAAAATTATTTGGAACTGAAACAATTGAGTAACCATTTATTGGGATAGAAACATTAACTGGGTCTATTCCATTAAAAACACAAGTTACATTAGCTCCATTTTTTGCAGTAATATAAATTTTTTGATCTGCTTTAAACAAGTATCCACTAAAACTTGTTTCACCATTTTCATTTTGCATAAAACCAACTATAAAGTGCTTTCCTTCATAACCAGAGTTTCGCCTTTGAGGTAAGTCAATTTGTGCATTTAGTACAAAAGCAGCAAACAAAAAGAGTAACATTATTTTCATAAGCTATTTTTTTATTAATTATTTTATGACAAATTAATTAATTATTTAAGATAAAACAAATAATATTTGTAATTCTATAAATAAACATATAAAGTCCAATTTTGTTACAAAATATTTATGTTTATACTTTTTTATTTGATAAATAGACTTTTAGACATAATTTATATTTATTATCTTTTACAAATATCAAAATAATTATGAATAAGCTAATTCTATTTTTAATAGTAACATTTACTATTAATACATTTTCACAGCAAAATACGCTAAAACTTAGCGAAAGCGACTTGAAAAACTTTTCAATTGACGAATTGCTTTCAATGAAAAGAATATCTGATCCTCACATCTCCCCAAATGGTAAATGGGTAGTATATAATATGGATTCTCCAGATGTTTTGTCTAATAAAAAGAACAAAGCAATTTATGCAACTTCAATTGATGGTAATGAGACATTAAAACTTACTGAAGGAAAAAGTAGTGATTTTAGTCCTCGTTGGTCACCTGATGGTAAACAAATTGGATTTCTTTCAACTTCAAAAGGTGCTCCTCAGATATTTGTAATGGATTTTCCAAAAGGTGAACCTAAAATGATAACAGCTTTAAAAGAAGGCTGTGATAATATATCTTGGTCGCCAGATGGTAATCTATTTTCATTTACTTCAGAAGTCAAAACTCAAGAAACAATAAAAGATAAGTATTCAAATTTAAAAAATGCAAATGTACTAATGTATAACAAGCTAATGGTACGTCATTGGGACCATTGGATTGACGACAAAAGAAGTCACTTATTTGTAATTCCTTCTCAAGGTGGAAAAGAATCTGATTTAATGGCTGGTGAAGATTTTGATTGTCCATTACAACCAATGGGTGGTGGTAATGAAATAGCTTGGTCACCAAATTCAAAAGAAATTGCATACACATCTAGAAAAGTAGAAAATGAAGCTTTTAGCACCAATTCAGATATCTATGTTGTAACAATTGAAAATAAAAACACTATCAATATTACAAAAGGAATGGATGGTTATGATAAAGAGCCAAGCTTTTCGCCAGATGGAAAATATATTGCTTTTAAAAGCCAAGAACGCGCTGCACTTGAATCCGATAGAATAAGATTAATGACTTATAATATTGAAACTAAAATGATCAATGAAGTTTCTAAAAACTTTGATCAATGGGTTGGAGATTTTGTATGGAGTAAAGATAGTCAAAAGTTTTACTTTGCTGCAACATTTAAAGGGACAGAACCTTTGTTTGAAATGAATTTAGATGGTACTTTCAAAAGATTAACAGAAGGAATGTTTGATGATGCTTCTGGAATAGATATTTCAAATGATGGTAAAACATTAATATTTGGTAGAACATCAATGACTCATCCAGTTGATATATACAAAATGGACATTTCTAGTTATAGAATAGATCAGATAACTAATGTAAACAAAGACATAATGATAAAGATTAGAGATATTAAGGTAGAAGAAAAATGGTTTACTTCTCCAGATGGTAGTAAAGTGCAAGCTTGGATAGCATATCCTCCTAAATTTGATGAAAAACAAAAGTATCCAATGATAACATATTGCCAAGGTGGTCCACAATCTATGATAAGCCATTACTGGAGCTATAGATGGAATATTTATTTAATGGCTTCGCAAGGCTATGTTGTAGTTGCTGCCAATCGTCGTGGAGCACCTGGTTTTGGACAAAAGTGGGTAGATGCTATAAGTAGAGATTGGGGTGGAGGTGCTATGAAGGACATTTTAGCAGCAACTGATGCAATGGCAAATGAAGCTTATATTGACAAGAATAGAATAGCTGCAGTTGGAGCTAGTGCTGGTGGATATGCTACTTATTGGCTTGCTGGAAATCACCAAAACCGTTTTTCAGCCTTTATTGCACATTGTGGTGTTTTCAATTTAGAAAGTATGGCTGGTGCAACAGAAGAACAATTTTTTAATAACAATGAATTTGGTGGACCTTATTGGGAACCAAAGAACAAAGAAATTTATGACAAAAATTCACCTCATAATTTTGTACAAAACTGGAATACCCCTATAATGATTGTAACTGGTGAAAAAGATTTTAGAGTTCCTTATACTCAAAGTTTGGAAGCGTTTACAGCTGCTCAAAATAAAGGAATTCCTTCAAAACTTTTAGTTTTTCCCGAAGAAAACCATTGGGTATTAAATTTACAAAATGCATTTATATGGCATACTGAGTTTTTTGCTTGGCTAGATAAATACTGCAAAAGCAAAAAATAAAACATTAAAAGCTGTCTTTTCATCAAAAGGCAGCTTTTTTTTATAAAAACAAAAATTCAAATTCCATCTCTTAACTTACGAATTTTATTTCTAGCTTCCTGCAAATAAATTGATACTGGATATTTATTGAGAAACAAAGTAAATGTTTCTATTGCTAGTTCCTTTTTGAGTTGCTTCATTTGACAATTTCCTTTATAAAACAATGCAATATCACCATTATTAGTATCAGGATATTTGTTCAATAACTCATCAATCAATAAAATACTTTCATCAAATTTTTCCATATCATAATATGTTTTGATCAATTCAAATGTTGCAAACTCATTTAATTCAAAATCTTGCTTTCTTTCCTTAATTTCTTTAAAAATATTAATAGCATTTGTATAATCTCTTTGAAATTTCAACATTTCAGCTTTGGAAAATTGATTAATTCCAATGCTATCTTTTCTTGATGCTTGGATAACAATTATTTTATTCATTGCATCATTGGCTAAATTAGAATTAACATTCTTTGATATTTCCAAAAATTGAGCTTTTGCAGTATCTATCTTACCTAAAAAATAATCTATTTCAGCTAATCTATATTTAGCTAAATCATTTTTGTCTGGGAATTGATTTCCCATACGATTAATAATACTTTTAAATTGATTTTTAGATTCTTCAATTTTACCTTCTGAAAAATAGATTTCTCCTAATAGGAAAAAAGCATTTACAACTGCAATATTAGAATTTGGGCTTTTAATTAACTTGTTTAAATATACCAGTGATGTGTTTTTATCATTTAGCTGTTTAAGATAAATTTGTGCTAATCTGTAATTACATTCTAAAGCAATAACACTATTTGGTTCTTCAGAAATTACATTTTTATATCTTTCAATTATTTCATTTACTCTATCTTTAGGAATAATTGAGCCATTTGCATACTTTGACTCAAAAGATTGAGCAAAACCATAAAGTGCTTGAGTAAAAAATGGATTCTTTTTACCGTTATCAATAATTATTTCATAAGCTTTAAATGCTATTTCAAACTGTTCGTCTTTTCGAGAAATTTCTGCAAATTGGTATATATCATAACCATTAGCTCTTCTTAAATTATCTATTCTTCTATACACTTCAAGCGCATCTGAAAGTCTATTCATTGTTCTTAAATACCAAGCAAATAGCTCTTGAAGGTACAGAGTTTTATCATTGATTTGAGCTTCAGTTTCTAAACTTTTAAAAATATAGTCTTTTGCTTCCTTACTAGTCATCATTGCATAAACTCTTCCTTGAGCAAGAGCTATGTTCTTATTGATTTTCAAAAGTTGAAATACTTCTATAATACCATCTTTATAATTTCCATTGGCAATATATAATTTAGAAAGTTCATCTGAAAATGATTGTGGGCTATCATTAATAGTTCTAAATTCTTTAAGTGTTGCAATTGCTTTATCAAAAAGTAAAAGTTGAGATTGAGTATTTGAAATTAGTAGATAGGATTTAAAATCATCCTTTGATAAGGTAATAGCTGTTTGCCAATATAAATTTGCTTCTTTGGAATTCCCTACTTTCCAATAAAGTTCACCCAACAAATTACTATTTGCTACTGTTTGGTTTTTTGAAGCATAGTCTTTTACAATTAAAAGTAATTCTGCTTGCTTATTTACCTTTTTGTAGTTTCTAACTAAACCTTCTAAAACAGAAGGATTCTTTTGATTAGTTTGAAAAATTTCTTTGTATAATCTACACGCACTTTCATAATCACCATTTGACTCATAAGAATCTGCTAATTGCAGTTTTTGATCAAACGTTGACTGAGCTTGCAAATTAATAATCAAAAAAACTATTAAAATATAAACATACTTTTGCATTTGTTTCTCCATCTTTTTTTTGACGGAAAATCAACTTAAAAAGTGTTTTTACTTAAAAATTAAATTCTATTCATCTTCTTTTTTAGTAGAAATATTAAATGGCAAATATAAAGGACAAGTGCCAATAAAACTTGTAGCAATAAATACTGCCGAAAAAACTAACAGAATAATAGCAGCTATACCACTAACTTGATTTGTAAAATACAAACCAATAATTACTAATGCGACAACTATTCTAGCAATACGATCAATTAAACCCATATTTTTTTTCATTTGAAACCTTTTTGATTTTGTTAAAAGAACTTGTATCAAAAATAGCCTTTTTTATTAAGACATTAAGTAACTTATGTTACATAGTTTAAATATTTTATACTTTATATAATGATATTTTGAGAAAAATGAAGTATATTATATTTATCAGTTTACAAATTTTTAAAATTAATTAAAGGTGATGAAAATGGGAAAAGGGCAAGACGCTAAAAAGGATACAAAAAAGAAAGCAACAAAAACTTTAGATGAAAAAAGAAAAGAAAAGCAAGAAAAAAAACAGAATTCTAAAGGTTGATTTATTTTTAATATTTCATTTAGTAAACTTTTGTTTTTCAAGCAATATTGCTAAAGAGACCTAATCCTAACCTTTTATGTTAAAATCCAAGTAAAACTTAGTCTAAGAGCAAAAGAAATTTTTCCCACATTTATGTGGGTGTATTAATTAGTTGATTTAAGATATCTCTAAGTCATTGATAATAAATATAAATAAATCCTTTTTTGCACTCT
>JAPLFM010000282.1 GCA_026390675.1 Candidatus Kapaibacterium sp.
ATCAAAAAAACCCATTCTACCTAATAATTTATATTTGCCTACTCTCATTATATCTTATTATATGTATTGTTAAATTAACTATACAAATATAAGCATAAATCCTTGAATATCATACACTTAAATTTTAGAACCCACCATAAGATAAAGCAACTAATTTTTACATTTAAAGCTATATGAACACTCTAAATTAATAAATATTTCCATTATTCTACTTCATTATTAATTAACTTTCTTAAATATTTGTTTATATCTTTACTTTCAACATTAAGAAATTTGAATACTTCTTCTATTGAATTTTGATTCATTAATTCTTTTAAAGAGATCAACCCTTTCTTTTCAATTTGCATTTTACATAATAGTCCAAATATTGTACTTTTTGGATTTGTAAAATTATCCATATAATAAAATTTTTCAAATTCATTTAGATTTAGATTTTCATTTTTTTCTAGATAAGAATTTAATCTCTTTAAATGCCATTTTAAATCCATACCCATAGATCCACCGTAGTACATAGCCAATCCTTCTCTCAAAGGAGAGTTTGGCAACAACTTGTTTAAATATATATGAACTACTTCGTGAAAGTAATTCTCACCTAATCCACCGCAATAAACTATATTATCTTTATCATCAGAAATTCCACTTGGCTTTTCTCTATTACCCATCATTAATGAGTAGTCAAACCCTCTAATTTTTTGAAGTTCTTCATTCGTATTAGTATAAAAATATTTGATTTGAATAGGAGATAAACTCCATTCTTTTTCTAGTTTTTTAATATTTAAAATCAATTTATTTGCATTTTTAATATTAAATTTTAGGTTATTTGGAAAATGAAATTCAATATTCCTTAATGTTTTTTTCTTCCAATTCCTCGTGTTAATATCAATTGGATTAACAAAACTCAAGTTACCTTCATTATCTTTTCGTATGTAATGATTAGTAATACAAAGTGTCGAAATTGTTTCTAAAGTATCTATCCAAGCAAAATGAGTCTTAATTTGTATAAAATCTTTAGTTGGTTTTATATAAAGAATTGTAATCTTATCAGACATATTGTAGGTAGGGTAATCTGAAGATATACCATAGACTAATTGATCAGGAATCTTATACTTGTTGCAGTCAATTTTAGACCAATAGTTTTGAAATTTAGGTAAAGTATCAGATTTGAAATCATTAAAGTAGTTCTCGAGAAATATTAAAGCATTTTTAGATTCTAAATCTAAAGTATCTACTCCATTATTGATGTAAAAACTCTTTTTACCTAATAGTGAGTTTGTTAAAATTAATATAATTACAAATATTTTATAAAATTTCATTTTTCAGTTTTATTTATTTATCAATTTAATAACATATTTAACTATTTAAATTTATTAAAAACTATAAATTGTAATTCCTTTTTCAGCAAGCTCCATCATTTTATTTAGCATTGGCTTTGCCTCAGCTCTAAAGAAAGACATCCCACTAATATTTATATCTTCACAAATAGATTTGTCAATTTGTGTTTTGAAATATTTTGGAAGGTCAAATCCCATTTTTTTCATGTCGTGTGCATAAGTAGGGATAGTTTGCTCATTGCCATCATAGTCAAGGCATTTAGCATTGAAAAGTTCTGGTAAATAAGGATTGATAGGGAATTCATCTCTCATCACATCATCTACTGCGTGAACAGCAGAAAGATAAGTAGTTTTCACTCCCAAACCTATAATTTTTGCTTCAGCTTCAATTAGCTTGTAATAAGGGCTACATTTATCATAAGGGTGTATTGATTTATAATGTTCACTAGTTAAAAATTCTGCTTTAGTACCAATTGCCACAACTGATTTTGTTGGATGCAAGCTACGAATAGCTGATTTAGACCTTCGAGCAAATTCACTTAAAATACCTGTATATGATGCAGTTCGTTTTATATTAAATACTTCACCTGTTTTTAAAAACTCAGAAGAAGTTTTTTTCGGAAAAGTAGGGAAAACAAGAGTACCTTTATCACCAACTATTGAAAGAAGAATTGTCAAAACATTTAAAGCAGGAAAGTCTAAATTTAGTTTGTCAAGCGAACTATGAACCATTACAGTATCGCCAAATTTTAAATTTAGTTTGTCAATCAAAATATTTTTAAAATTTTCTTCATTTAATTTTGGTAAGTTTGCAATAGCTTTTCTTTCTTTATCTTTTAAGTATTTAATAATTTTGTTTTTAACACTTATAGGTAGTATAGACTTAATAAAATGCTTCATTTCTTTGCTTAATTAATAGTTTTTTCAAAAGTAATAATAAAGTATTTCCGAATTTATACAAATAATTAGATATTATATGCTATATAATTCAATAATTTAACTTAATTTGCAAATATTTTTCCGCACATTTTGAGATTTAATGAAAAACATTCCTGCTTTTGAGGCACTCGGTCTTTCTAAGCCAATATTAGATGCAATAGCAGCTAAAGGCTTTGAAGAACCTTCTCCGATACAAGCTGCTACAATACCAATGCTACTCGCCGACACTCGAGACCTTATAGGTCAAGCACAGACTGGTACTGGTAAAACTGCTGCTTTCGGTATTCCTATTCTAGAAAAGATTCAAGAAAAAGCTAACCACGTACAAGCTTTGATTCTTGTTCCTACTCGTGAACTTGCAATGCAAGTATCCGAAGAAATTAGTTCACTTAAGGGTACAAAAAGGCTTATTGTTACCCCAATTTATGGTGGTGCTTCTATTGAGCAACAATCTTATAAATTGTCAAGAGGAGTCGATATTGTTGTCGGTACACCCGGCAGAGTTTTGGATCATATCCGAAACAAAAGATTAAAATTAGAAAATATTAAGTATCTAGTGCTTGATGAAGCAGACGAAATGCTTAATATGGGTTTCATTGATGATATGGAACAAATTTTAGAAACTTGTAATTCTGAAAGACGTACTCTTCTATTTTCGGCTACAATGCCAGCAGAAATAGTTAGAATCTCACGTAAATATATGGTTAATCCTGAATCAATTTCGATTAAAGGAGAAAATCAAACTACAAGTTTGACTGACCAAATATATTTTGAAGTAAGACAAGAAGATAAATTTGAAGCATTATGTAGAATTATTGACATAGAAAAAGAATTCTATGGTTTGATTTTCTGTCGTACAAAGCTAGAAACTGACGAAGTTGCAAGTAGAATGATTGATAGAAGTTATGATACAGATTGCCTTCATGGTGATATTTCTCAATCAAATAGAGAAAGAATTTTAGCTAAATTTAAGAAAAAGAAAATCAATATTTTAGTAGCTACTGATGTGGCTGCAAGAGGCATTGATATTTCCAATCTAACTCACGTAATTAATTATTCATTGCCTCAAGATCCTGAATCTTATGTTCATAGAATTGGTCGTACAGGAAGAGCTGGTCATCAAGGTACTGCTATTACTTTTGTTACACCAAGAGAAATGCGTTCTCTTTTTATGATTCAACGTGTGTCAAAAGCACCGATAAGAAAAGAGAAGATACCAAATGTTAAAGATATTATTGAAAGAAAGAAAGGATGGGTATTTGAGGAAATTCAACAGTTAGTTGAAAAAGGAATATCTGCTGATTTTAAGAAAATGGCTTTGGAATTAATTGCAACTGGTGAGCCAACTGATTTAGTATCTGCATTGTTAGAACTTGCTTACAAAGAAGAATTGGATGCAAGTAGCTATGCAAGCATACGTGATATTGAAAGTAGAAGTGATAGTCGTGGTGGAGATAACCGTTTCTCATCTGATAGAGGTGGTGATAGACACTCTTCTTCAGATCGTTTCTCATCTGATAGAGGTGGTGACAGAGGTGGAAGACGTGGAGAAAGAAGTGACTATAGAGAATCTCGTCCCGAAAGAAATGGTGCAACTAGACTATTTATTGGTATGGGTAAGAAAGAAGGTATGACTAAGAGAACTATTGTGGATTTGATTAAAGAAAAAGCAAATACTCACGATAGAAAAATTGATAATGTTGAAGTTTTTGAAAATTATTCATTTATTTCTGTTCCATTTGAAGAAGCTGAAATTATCTTACGTAGATTCCAATCTGAAAAAGTTGGTCATAAACAACTTATAGAAAGAGCTGGAGCTAAAGAAGATGGTAGTGGTGGTGATAGACAACAGTCTGACAGACCATCATCTGACAGAGGTGGTGAAGGTAGAGGATATAGTAGTGGTGGAAGAAGTGGCGGTTACAGCTCAGATAGAGGTCGTAGCAGCGGTGGAAGAGATGGAGAAAGAAGAGGTGGTGGTGGTGAAGGCAGAAGCAGAAGACCTCGTAATTAAAGAAGCAACTATTGATGATACTGAGATTATTCTTAGTTTTATTCAAAAGTTGGCTGAATATGAGAAATTAACTGATGAATGCATCGCAACTGTAGATGATTTGAAACGCACACTATTTTCAGAAGAGAGATATGCAAATGTATTGATTGGATATTATAAAGAGCGGGCAGTTTGCTTCGCTCTTTATTTTTTTAACTACTCTACTTTTTTAGCAAAACCTGGAATATATTTAGAAGATCTATTTGTACTTATAGAAGAAAGAGGCAAAGGATTTGGTAAAAAAATGCTTAAACGCCTTGCAAGTATTGCAGTGGAGAAAGGGTGTGGTAGAGTAGAATGGGCTGTATTAGATTGGAATGAACCAGCTATTAACTTTTATACAAGTCTTGGTGCAAAACCAATGAATGAATGGACTACTTTTAGGCTAACTGGCGAAAACTTTTCCGATTTTGCAAAATAAAAAAAATAGAATATACAAAATCTATTTTTACAATAATTCCGCCCATTAGTAGTAATATAATCTTGTTTTTGAATACATTTTAGAAAAAGTATGTTTAGATTTGAGAGAGAAATTTATCTTTATTTATTATTTTCAATTCCATTATTTGTAAGTATTTTTGTTATAATACGTATAGCTAGGAAAAAGGCATTATTAAGATTTGCTGAAACAGATCTTTTGGAAAAATTAATGCCAAGTGTTTCTAATTTGAAAGCAAGTTTAAAGTTTTTCTTATTGATGTTAGCACTTGCTTTTATAGTGCTTGGAGTTGCTAATCCAGAGTTAGGAACAAAATTAGAAAATGTGAAACGTGAAGGTGTAGAAGTAATGATTGCCTTAGATGTTTCAAATTCTATGCTTGCCGAAGATATCAAACCTAGTAGATTGGAGAGAGCCAAACAATCTATCAATAAGCTAATTGATCAACTAAACAACGATAAAATAGGAATAGTTGTATTTGCGGGAGAATCATTTCTTCAATTACCAATTACAACAGATTATTCTGCGGCAAAACTACTATTAAGTACAGTTGATGTTGATATGATTGGTACACAAGGTACTGCAATTGGTTCTGCTATTGAAATGTCTAAAAAATCATTTGACATGAATAATAGAAAAGTAAATAAGGTTTTGATAATCATAACAGATGGCGAAAACCACGAAGATGATGCATTGGGAAAAGCAAGTGAGATTGCCAAAGATGGAGTAATTGTTCATACAATTGGGATGGGTTCGATTAAAGGTAGCCCTATACCAATATTTAACAATGGAAATAGATCTGACTTTATTAGAGACAGAAGCGGTGAAATTGTAATAACAAAATTAAATGCTGAAGCACTTCAGCAAATTGCATCTGCTGGGAATGGCAAATTTATACGTTCTGGAACAACAGATCCTGATTTGGGACAATTAATCAAAGAAATAAACAAACTCGATAAAACTCAATTTGAGTCAAAGCAATTTACTGATTTTGATACTAAATTTCAATATTTCATTTTTGCTGGGTTATTATTTTTAATTGCTGAACTATTACTTACTGAAGAAAAGAACAAAATGATAGGGCAATTAGTTAAAATAGTTGGAGGAAACAGAAAATGAGAAATATAGTTATAATCTCAATTTTTTTTGTTTCATTAGTAAATCTTTTTTCTAAAGATGAAGCAAAAGAATTTATCAAAAGTGGAAATAGTAAATACAATAGTAATAAATTTAATGAAGCTGAAATTGATTATAGAAAATCATTAGAAGCTCAAAAGGGTAGTAATACTGCTAATTTCAATTTGGGTGATGCATTATATAAGCAAGGTAAATATCCAGAAGCTGCTGAAAAGTTTCAAGATATTTTATCTAAAAATGTTCCTAAAGATATAAAATCACAAGCTTATCACAATCTTGGAAATTCACTTTTAAAAAGTGAAAAATATCAAGAGAGTATAGATGCTTTCAAAAATTCCTTGAAACTAAACTCTTCTGATAAAGAAACTAAGTATAATCTTGAATACGCAAAAAGAAAACTAGCTGTACAACAAGAACAACAAAAGCAAGATAAAAAGAACGATAAGAATAAGAAGGACAATAAAGATAAGAAAGATGGTGATAAAAAAGACGATAAAAACGGAGATAAGAAAGATGACAAAGGTAAAGATGATCAAAAGAAAGATGGCAAAAATGGAGACAATCAAGATAAAAAGGATGGGAAGGACAAAGATGGTAAGGGAGAACAACCTGATAATAAAGATGGAAAACAAGGTGAACAAGGTCAGAAACAACAAAAGATTTCTAAAGATGATGCAAATAGAATTTTGCAAGCTCTAAGTAATGAAGAAAAGAAAGTTCAAAAAAAGCTTAGGTTATTAAAAAGAGAAAAAGTTAAAGTAGAAAAAAACTGGTAATAAAATCTTTAATTTAAATTATCAAATTAAATTAAATTTTAAAATATAAAATGAAAACATTAAAATTCAAAGATTTTTTATTATTTTGCTTATAAAAGAGTTGCAAAATGGAAAGCACAAATACAAATAACAAACAATTTAATCAGAGATTAGATTTCTACTGGCAAGCATTGCTTATATACTTTGCTATGATGGTAATATATTCAATTGCTAGGGGAAGTTTTTTAGCTAAAAACATTGATTTTATAATTAATGATCCATTAGTTGAGTTATTTTGTTTATTTA
>JAPLFM010000289.1 GCA_026390675.1 Candidatus Kapaibacterium sp.
AATAGAGAAAGAATTCATTCAAGTTTGAATTATCTAACGCCAATGCAATACGAAACTATGTACTATAATTACAATTAATCTCTTTTCTAAGAGTACACTGAATTAGGGGAAGATCAAACTGTAAGTATTGTTCATTACTTAGATTCTAATTTATCAAATGACACCTTGAAAACTAATTGCTTTAAAGTTGTCAATTTTGGTACTGGTATTCTTGAATCAACTAAACTAACTAATATTATTGTTTATCCAAACCCAACAAATGGAGAGTTTAATATTGATATTGTTGATGGAATTGAAAAGGTTAAAGTCTTTGATATTTTGGGGAATATGGTTTTTGAATCAGGTGAACCAAAATCAAATTTCAAAATAAACATTTTTCATCCTGGCATTTATGTTATACAAATAACATCAAATAATCAGTTGATTTATAAAAAATTGGTTGTGATTTAATATTGACTTGTAGGGAACTTTGTAATAGTAAAAATTATTTTGATAACAAACTATTTTGTGATAATTCTTGTTTTGGTTCTAATAAATATGAAAACCCTATATAATACATTTTTTTTTAAGTTTTCATTATGTTTTTTATTGTTATTTTCAATTTCAATATTATTGAAATGTAACGATTTATATTCTAATTTTAAAATAAATGAGAATCCTCCAATAAGAATACCTAAAAACATATTATATTTAGAATATTTAGGGAATTCATATTCATTAATAAGTTTGAACTATGAATTTCTAAGAAAGGATAGTATTAAACTTATTTTTGGAATTAATAATGCAAAATCTTATACTAAAATTGGGTTAGGATTTGATTTTTTTACTTCTTCAAGACAAAGTTTATTAATTCAACAAAATATTATATTAGGAAAAAATAAAGATTTTTTAGAATTAAGTTTGGGCGCTTTCTATAGTATTGTAAAACGCAATATAGATTCAGATCAATTTGTAATGTTAGAAGGACTTTTTATTACGAGTAATATATCATTTAGATATCAGAATTTTTCTAATGAAAGTCATAGATTCTTAAAATTCGGAATTTGTCCAATTTATTCATTTAAATTAAAAGAATTAAATTTTTCTCCTAGTATAAGTTGGGGAATTATTTTTTAAATGTTAAGCACAATGAAAGCACCCAATTATTTAAACTTATGAGGGAGTAGCAGGTATCCATTTATTTAATTCTATTCCCTATCACCTTGGAAAGAAGATATTATTCTATTTTCCACAATATTTGAAGAATTTTTAGTTTTCAAATCAATTGCTTCTCTCAATTTATTTGCAAAAACATCTGAGGCATTATATCCATAAGTTTTAAGTAAATAATCCAAAGCAATTACTTCAGCTATCACAGTAATATTTTTGCCAGGAAAAATTGGTAATTTTATTGTCATAATATCTACACCCATTATACCTGTAGGAATTTCATCTAAACCTGTTCTGGTATATTCTTCGTTTTCGTTCCAATCTTCTAATTCAACAATAATCTCCAATCTTTTTTGAAATCTAATAGACCTCACTCCAAACATTTGCCTAATATCAATCAATCCTAAACCTCTTATTTCCATAAAATGTTGAACAAGATTAGTGCCTGTTCCCATAATTAAAGCTTCACGAGTTTTGGTTATCATTATAATATCATCAGCAACTAATCTGTGCCCTCTTTCAATTAAATCTAATGCAACTTCACTTTTTCCGATACCACTTCGCCCTGTAAATAATATTCCAACTCCATATACATCTACAAATGAACCATGTACTGTAGCTTGTAATGAAAATTGATCATCTAAAAATTCTGAAAGCAAAGTAAATGCTTTTGTTGTTGCTAATTTAGTGCTTAATACAGAAATTTTAGCTGATTCAAATATTTTTAAGACACTCTCATCTAGTTCGTTACCATCAGTCAGAATAATACATGGTATTGGAAAAGTAGTTATTCTGCGAATTGAATTTTCTTTTTCTTTAATTGTCAAACTATTAAGGTAGTTTACCTCAGTATTGCCAAATATTTGGACTCTATGAAATGTAAATAATCCGACATAGCCTGCCAAAGCTAATTGTGGACGATGTAAGTTCTTTTCTGTAATAAAATTTCCTAACCCTACTTCACCAATTACAGATTTTGCCTCAATTGATGACTGCATTAAGTGTGAGACTGGTATTTTGTCTTTAACTATTACATTCAAATTATCATATTTACTCATAATTTCACTTTTGATTAATTATAAAATAAAAACCACGCCTAAAAGACGTGGCAATATAAAAAATTATTTATTCTAACAACTCAAAATTAATGTCTTTCGGCTATTTTAGTTTTTAACTTTTTGATTTGTCCTATCATTTTGTCTTCTGCAAGTGCTATGCTTTTTTTAAATTCATCGCTTGATTCATGCGATACCAATGTACTACCACTTACGTGTACAGTAAATTGTACAGTTTTTTCTGCTTCATTAATAAACTCTACGTTTGCACTGATTATATCTTCATTAAACTTTTTAAATCTATTTGTAGATTCTATTGCTAATGAATGCAAATCAGGATTTTGCCCCTGAAAATGGCGGAAAGTGACATTCGTCTTCATATTTGACCTCAACTATATGATTATTAAATATATTTAGCATAATTCTTACTTATGCCAAATACAATATAACAAATACTTTAATTAAATCTTATGACAATTATCATTAGTTTTAAAATTAATCGAATATTGAATTATCTTAATTTCAAAATGTGAACAAAATCATAAAATCTACACTTGTATTATATTTCAATTTTGTTAATTTGAAAAACTATTTTGTGTGTATTGTAAATTTAATTTTTGATAAATTTGATAAATTTCAACAATTTATTTAAGAATTAAGTAGTAAATTACAACAAACAAAAATATTTCGCTTTCTCTCTTAATTTTGAATAAGTTTAATTTTAATATTTAGGATATATATGGCTAAGAAAGAAACTAGTGAAGCTAGTGTTTTAAACAAAAATGATGAAAGAGCTCGTGCTATCAAAGCAGCAATGGAGCAAATTGAAAGACAACACGGTAAAGGATCTATTATGATGCTTAATGGTGATAATATCGAAAAAGTTGATGCTATCTCTACTGGTTGTATGTCTTTAGATGCTGCTATTGGTATTGGTGGAGTTCCTCGTGGAAGAGTAATTGAAATTTTTGGTCCAGAATCCTCTGGAAAAACTACTATCTGTTTGTCTATAATTGCTGAAGCTCAAAAAGCTGGTGGCATTTGTGCTTTTGTGGATACCGAACATGCACTCGACATTAATTATGCAAAAAGATTAGGTGTTGATTTATCTAACCTTTTGCTTTCTCAGCCTGAATATGGTGAGCAAGCTCTTGAAATAGTTGAAACTTTGGTTAGAAGTGGAGCTATTGACGTAGTTATTATCGATTCTGTTGCTGCACTTACTCCAAGGGTGGAAATTGAAGGTGATATGGGTGATGCACAAATGGGGTCTCAAGCTCGATTGATGTCTCAAGCTATGAGAAAACTTAATGCTGCTATTGGCAAATCTCGTACTACCGTTATGTTTACCAACCAGCTTCGTAGTAAAATTGGTGTGGTTTATGGCAACCCCGAAACTACTACTGGTGGTAACGCCCTAAAATTTTATGCTTCTGTTCGTATTGATATTCGTAGAAAAGAAGTTATTAAAGATGGTAATGATATTGTCGGAAATAGAGTTAAAGTTAAAATTGTTAAAAACAAAGTTGCTCCTCCATTCAAAGAAGTTGAATTTGATATAATGTACAATGAAGGTATTTCTAAAATTGGAGATATGATTGATGTTGGAATTGAGCACGGATTAATTCAAAAAAGTGGATCTTGGTTCCAATTCAAAACTGAAAGAGTTCAAGGTAGAGATGGATTGAAGAAAATCATTCAAGATAGTCCTGAACTTTATGCTCAATTAGAAGCTGATATCAAATCTTATTTCGCTGACCCAAGTGTTTCATTAATTTAATTATATATTAAGATGATTCGGACACCTCAAAGGTGTCCGAATCATCTTGTATTTAATACATAATTCATGAATTACCACTACAATCATTTCATAATTCATAATTATTTGACCACTTCAAACTTAAATACAGTTCCACTTTGCTTTAGCTTGCAGTAATAAATCCCAGTATTTAGCTTTTGTATATCTATATTTGTTTGTATGTTGTCTATTTTTTGAGATAGTAAGTTCAGTCCCATGAGGTCATATATTTCTAGTTCTTCATTTGCAATTGGTTCGCTATCAAGCTTTATGTTAAGTACATCTCTACTTGGGTTAGGAAAATAGATAATATTGTTTATAGTTGTTGGGTTGTCATCGACATTTGTTTTATTTGGGTTATACTTATATAGATAATCATTTTGCGATAATATTATTATACTGTCTTTTTTAATAAAATAAAAATCAGGAGAGAATGAGAATCCATTATCTATTTGAATGAAATTTAAAGTTTTAGCACCATCATTTGTAAGTATAAGTTTGTCATATAAAGTCATTGCAAAGTTTAATGAATCTAATATCCTTAGACAGTTAAAATTTTTAGCTCCAATTTTATAGAATACAGTATCAAACAATGTTTTCCAAGTTTCACCTCTATCTGTACTTGAATATGCTACCGAATGAGAGTTTGTTGTTTCTGAGAATTCATTTATCCCACATGCTATAACAAAATCTTTATTATATGCCTTAGAATATAAAATATTAAATCCTGATGAAGTTCTTTTCCATGTTTTACCTCTATCAATTGAACTTAATAAATATTGTTTAGTTAAATATCTACTGTTTTTAATAAATGCAGTAATAAATATTGTATTTTCGTCTGGCATAGAAGGGTGAAATAAAAAAAGTTCATCATTGTCATCTGAAATTAACATTGAATCAGGAATATTAAGCGTGTGATATGTTTTCCAAGCATCTTCGGTTAATACAATTTCAAAGACTGTCGAAGCACAACCAATTTTACTTGTAGCCATATCACTAAATCTTAAATCAAAAGGTCCACTTTTAGTTAAGTTTAAATGTTGAATATTCCAAGTATTCCCCAAATCTGTAGTACAACTTATAATACTTGAATCAGTTGTTAATATTATTGTACTATCTCTAACTGATAAACTAGATATATAATTAGGTACATGAGGTAAATTTAATAAATCTTTGAAAATAATTTCCCAAGATTTACCATTGTCAGAGCTTTTATATAAAAATACGTCTTGATTTTTACGAGCTACCACAAAATAGTCATTGTATTTATTAACTCCAATTTTTTTTAATTGCCTATCAGTTATTTTGGAAAAATTATAAATTGATTGAGAGTTAAGATTAATAGTAAATAATAAATATAAATTAATGAAGAATATTAATTTTCTCATAAAAAACTTCTCCATTTTCTTGTTGAATAAATAAACTATAAAAACCACTTGCTAATTTTTGAATTGGAATTTCATTTGAATATATTTGTGCTGATTTAAATATCGTTTTATCATAAACAAGATCTGAATTTGAGTTGAAAAGGATTAATTTAAATGAGCCTCTAAAATTATTATTTAATTGAATTGTTAAAATCTCATCTTTAGTATTAATTAAAATAGTTTTATCTGTTTTTTTAGGATTTTCATCTTCAATTTTTATGTTTCTTTTATACATTGGTTGAAAATTTGCAAAGTCACTACATTTTGGACTGCAAGTAAAAGTACCACTTCCTATTGTATTGCTTTCGCAAGTTATTTGAGTATAAGTTGAAGGATAAACAAATACATCAATTACTTGACTACCATGTTCTGGGTCAGTACAAATTTGATAACCTACACTACAGCATCCACTATTCATACATGGAAGCGTTAAACTTGTTAAAGTAGTTGAATTGGCAGAAAAAGTACTTGTCGAAGTAGTAAAAGTATTAGATGGAGATACTTCAGTCATTGTATTTTCATCATGATCTATTACTAAATATGTTGAAGAATTAGTATTCATAAAACAACTTGCATTTACACTTTGAACAACTGGAATACAATTAACTTGATATGTTGGGTTTTCTTTTTTAAACACTACATAATAATCTTGTAACAACCAATAAGTAGCTTCTGTAAGCATACTACCATCAAAGCAATTATCAGAGCAAGGAGCAGCATAATAAACTTTGTTTATCTTAAATTCTTTGGCTGCTGGGGTTTTGCAATAATTCGTTCGAGTACTGTAATAAACTCCAAATGTACAGGATTGATTTATATTAGGACCTTGAGTACAAGCTTTAACATGTGAAAATTTATATTCTGAACTCCAAGTCGAAGAAGATAAAGTACAACTAGAACAATCTAGATAATTATCTGCCCTCCCCTCATTATACCCACTCATAAACATTAACATTAACATTGCTACAAATGTTAATGTTTTGATAGACATACTTTGTCTATTTAATAAACTATTGCTTTTAGCAAATAAAACCATACAAAACCTCTATAATAAATATTTAAAAAAAGGGACATTTCCACATATTGCCAATGTTAGAGGTACGACCAAGCACCTACAGGTAAAAGCAAAACGGAAAACGCCCCGATTTCTCAGAGCGTGACCACTTAACGTTCTTACCTGTTTTAAAAATTGGTCGTTTTCTAACAAGAACGAAAATAATTCAACGCTTAATAATATTTAAAGCTAAATAATATTAGCTTTACAACAAATTCAATCCTTTATTTTTCAGAAATTTTAAAAATCAAAATATATGACATAATTACATTTACAACTTACACAAATAATTTAGTAATAAAAAATATTATTATGTCATAATTCATAATTATTTTGCAAACCGTTTACAAAGGATTTGCAAATCCTTTTAAAATGGATTCCATTGTGCTAGATTCATTTCCCATATTTTCGCTTAATATTTTTATAACATTTATTCAGGAAAATCAAAATGGAACCTATCACAAACCCAATCTGCCAGTTATCAAATGAATCTGATGACAATTACGACTTATTTCTAATTTTTTTGAAATATGGGACAATCAAAGCTCTACATACTAGAATTCAAGGCAAAGTAAGTATGAGCAAATTATACTACTTAGCAAAACGTTTCAATTGGAATGAAAGAAGATTAACAGCAAGCCACGAAGTGCTTACAAATGTAGTAGAATCTAAAATTAAAGATTTAATTTGGCTTCATCCACAATCAGTTCAAAATACTATTGACTCGGCTTGTGCTTTAGAACGCATTACAGCAGTAGTTCTAACTTGTCTGCCTACAGATTTTAATTCTATCTCCCAACGCATCTCAATAGACCCAGTTAAGATATTACAATATGCAAATAATTTCAACCACTTTGTAAAGAACTACACATCAAACCAACAAAAATTAAATGACAAACTATTAGAAATAGGCATTAACATCAAAAATCTAAATCCAATAATTGAAAATCTTAATTTTGGTGTTGAATTCGACAAAATATTAAATAATCTTTCATCAGAAGAAATTGCAAATTTTGAATCAGAATTAGAACAAGAACATACAAATTTAACAGAATTAGAAATTAAATCTGAACTAACTCCAAATGAAATTACACCCGAACAAAAAGAAAAAATAATCAACCATTTTAAAGAACCAGAACCAGATTGGGATGCTTTTTACAAAGAGCTCGATGCAGATGATTTGGCTTATGAAAAGAAGCGTATAAACATATCGGCTTAATTTGACAAAAAACACACTTTGGCATTACTCCTTCTCCAGACGTGGAGAAGGTCGGGATGAGGTCTCTTAGCTATGTTGTTTGAAATAAAAATACCATTTCCTGTCACTCCGAACTTGTGAGGAGTCAAGTGTTTCTGGATTTTTCGTTTCAAACAAAATGACAAGAAAAAAATAGATGGACTTTGACAAAAAACGAACTTTGGAAAACGGAATTGGAAAATTTTTCC
>JAPLFM010000216.1 GCA_026390675.1 Candidatus Kapaibacterium sp.
ATAGAATTATGAATAGTATGGAAGAAGTTATAGATACGCTTGCTGAAGCTCTTCATCAAATACATGACGAAAAGGAAATAATAAAATCATTATGTAATTATCATTGGCTATATTCCTAATCTTGTTGTATGTTTGGTATAAGAATGGACTCAACATGATTTATAGAATTATCAGAATAATCTAAATCGAAATTAAACTCTTTTCCAATTTTAATAGCATTTTGTAACATAGTAATTTTTAATTCTTCTATGTTTTTCATATCTTTAGCTTTTAAATTTGAATAATTAAAGATTTTATGAATCAATTTCAAGAAAAAGGTTTTCATTTTATTATTTTATTAATGTTATCTGTTTGTTCTTTTCTCAAAATTACTAAAAAAGTTGCAATTCTTTATGAAATATATTAGAAAGGAAAATTTGAAGTATTCAATTTTCTATTTTATTCAATAAATTCTATTTTCATATTAATCATCTAAATCACTCTAAATCATAGTTCAGACTTATTCAATACAATCTTAGTTATAAGTGGTTTTTTTTGTTATTTGAAAATAGTGTGTAACATTTTGGTAAATTTAATGTTATGGTAATTGAATCTAAACCTATTTTTAACTAAACTATTAAATTATGAAAACTATATACACTTTTGCATTTATAATAATAGCTTTTTGTTCACAGAATTTAAAAGCACAGTGGGTTCAAGGAAATGGAACTTTTGTTGGTGGAGTTAGAGCTTTTACAAGTGTTGGAAGTAATGTATTCGCTGGCTCTCTTGGAGGAGGCGTTTTTAAAAGTATAGATAATGGTAAAAATTGGAATGCTACTAATACGGGCATTAGCAATTTAACTATAAATTCTTTAGCAAGTTTAAGCAACTACGTTTTTGCAGCATCTGCATCAGGAATATTTAGAAGTGAAAATAGTGGAGGATCATGGGTAGCAATTAATTCTGGTCTAACAAACTTAAATGTTAAAGTCATTAAAAGCTTATCTACCAAACTATATGCGGGAACTTCTGCTGGTATGTTTATATCTACAAATAATGGAGATACTTGGGTAGAAATCAATTCGGGATTATCTAATAAAACAGTGCTGTCACTTGCAGTTAATGATTCTAATTTATATGTTGGCACTACAACTGGCGTTTTTCTAAGTTCGAACAATGGTATATCTTGGTCAAACATTGGTGCTAATATGTCTAATAAAGCTACAATTTCAATTCTATCTAAAAATAAGACTATCTATGCTGGAACTAATGGCGGTGGAGTGCTTGCAACTAAAGATAATGGGATTACTTGGTCATCAGTAAATTCAATTTTATCTGGCAAAAATATATACTCTTTAGCTTTGGCAGATGGCAATATTTTAGCAGGAACTTTACAAAATGGTGTATTTAAAATTACTGAAGATAAAGATACTTGGTCAGCTTCAAATATTGGGTTGCAAGGTCAAACAGTAGTAGCATTAGCTTATGTTGATACTATGATGTATGCTGGAACTGAAAGTGCAAGCGTTTGGTCTGCATCTTCCAATCAATCTTCTGCTTCAATTGATGATAATGATAATGACTATAATTTAATTAGCTCATACTTCCCAAATCCAAGTAAAGATAAATTGAGATTTGAATTTTCAAATACTTCCATAGATTTCACAAATTTCAAATTAAGTATAATAAATGAAAATGGTGAATTAGTTTTTAGTGATATTGTAAAGTCAAATTATTATGAAATTGATGTAAGCAATTTTTCGAATGGGATATACTTATGTAATATTGCAAATGGTAAATATATTTCTTCTAAAAAGATAATAATCAGTAAGTAAAAATTGTTAAATGTTATAAATGAAAATATAGAATTAGTAGGGGTTGAGTAAGATTTAGCCCCTACACAATGAAAAAAATTGTAAAACGCTTGGCTAAAATTAAAGTAAAACCAATTGTAAACCGTTTTAAAACTGTTTGCTTGTGATATATATTATAACATAATTTAGCACCAATCAATATCCCAATTTATGAAGTATTTAGTTTATTTCATATAAGTTCTTTGACTTTTATTAATTTGTAAATATTATGTTAAAGAGCTTTACAATAATCTAACCACTTTTACATATTAATCATTTAATTTAGGTTTCTTTGCAATATTCATAAATGGTTTTTCAATAAATTTGTAACCCCAAAAACTCAAAATAACAACCAATGGAGTAATTAAGAAAATAGTCAAACTATATTCTGTTGTTGACAAATTCTTTGCTTTTTCAAATCCAAAACCAAAATATATAATTACAAATAAAAAAACAATTCCATGTATCAAATAAGTACTATAACAAATTTCACCTAAGAACTTTAATATCGAGCTTTTAAGTATTCCAAATAGATTATTACCTAAAGCAATAAGGTTAAAAACAATAATAATTAAAAATTTACAAATTATATTCTCGCTGGTTCTAAAAAATAATATTAATGCTAAACTCATTAATATTACCAAGCTAAATAAGACTGAACTATATTTTATTTTTGGACTACTATATTTCATCAAATATGGAGTGATTGCACCACCTATAAAAGATAAAATATGATGTGGATTAACATATTTTTTTGATGCAATAGATACAACCAAAACTAAACTCATAATAATATAAAATTTGGGAGGTTTTTCTTTTATTACTATAATTGAAATTAAAGGCAAACTAAAATAGAAAAGCCACTCATAAGGTAATGACCAAACTACACCAGCATTTATTAAACTAGTATAAATAGAACCATTTATATCAGGCCCATTCAATATTGTAAAAGTTAACCAATAAATTAATTGCTTAATTATTAAAAATCCACTTACTTTTAATTGCCATTCGCTTATTATAAATACAATCAATATCAATATAATAATTGAAAATATATACATTGGCACTAATCTATAAAACCTAGAGATATAAAGATCCTTCCAATTTATTTTTTTTTTATTTGAATTTAATATTTTTGAGACAAATAAAAAGGCAGTAATCATAAAAAATAAGGATACACTTGTTTGACCCAATTGGACAAGTAAATTTGAGTGAGGAAGCTCCCATTTCCCATTTATTAAATATTGATGCCAAACTGCAGAATGATGAATAAATACACCTAAGCCAAGGAGTCCTCTTAATGAGTCAATGTTTTCATATCTTGAGTTGTCATTTGAAATTTTGTATTTTAAATTAATAAGATAAGCTGTAAAAAAAGCAATACCATAAACAATAAAAACAAAAATTGGACTTAAAGGATTCATCTTTTCCTGAATTTTTAAATAATATTTTATTTAGTCTTTTATATAATTGTAAACTAATAAAATCAAACTATTTATTGGCAGAATATATTATTTTATAACATTTTCATGTTTCATCTACTTTTATAATATTTACAATAGATAAAAACTCAAAATCATGCTTCTTGATTTTATTATAAAATACGCCCCAAATGTTTTTTGTATAAATTTAGGGTAGAAAAACAATTATAAACTAACTCCTAAAAAATCAAGAGCTGTTTTATAAAGAAGTTTGTCTTTTGTTTCTTGAGGCAAGTCCATTGATTCAATCATAGCTCCTGGGATATCTTCGCCTAATGGGAATGGGTAATCACTACCTAAAGTGATCCTATCAGCTCCTATTAGCTCAATTAGGTATTTTAAAAAACTTTCATCGTGAACAAGTGAATCTACATAGAATTTACCAATATATTCTCTTGGGTTAATGTTATTATCTATTGCTACTAAGTCTGGTCTTGCTATAAAGCCATGTTCTATTCTACCAATTGTAGCAGGGAACGAACCTCCACCGTGGGCAAAACATACTTTAAGCTTAGGGAATTTCTCAAATATGCCACCAAATATCATTGAACAGATTGCAAGTGCTGATTCTGCAGGCATACCAACAAGCCAAGGCATCCAATATTTTTTCATTCTATCGGCTCCAAGCATTTCCCATGGATGAACAAATATTGAACATTCCAACTGTTCAGCTGCTTCATAAAAAGGATAAAGACTTTTGTCGTCAAGATTTGTTCCATTAATATTAGAGCCAATTTCAAGACCGGGAAATTTCAATTCTTTCATACACCTTTCCATTTCCAAAATAGCAAGTTTAGAATCCTGCATTGGCACAGTACCTAGTCCCATAAAACGAGAAGGGAATTTATTTACTAAATCAGCAATATGATCATTCAAAAATTTTGAAGTCTCTAAAGTATCTTGTGGTTTAGCCCAATAGTTAAAAAGAACTGGAATTGTAGATAAAACTTGTATATCAACTTTGTGTTCATCACATTCTTTTATTCGTTGCTGACCATCCCAGCAATTATGTTCTATTTCTCGAAAAAACACATTATCTTTCATCATTTTAGCGCAACAAGGTTTGTGATGTTCAAGATGAGTGAAGCCATTATATCCAAATTTATTTGAGTAATTTGGAATATTTTTGGGAATAATATGAGTATGAATATCTATTTTCATTTTTTGAATTGCTTTGTTAGTAATTACTGCAATTTATTTAATATTCTTTACAATTCAAAGATAAGTTTAGGAAACAAAAAATTTGAACTTCAATATATTACATTTACACAACATTATTAGATGAATAAATTATTGATTTTTATAAGACTTGATAGCTTGAATTTTTTGTTTAACTGAAAAAAAATGAGTACAGATGAAAAAGAAAAAGCTACCCATTAAAGAGTAGCTTTGAATTTATGATGCGGAGGGAGCGAGATTCGAACTCGCGGTAGAGGCTTAAACCCCTACGACGGTTTAGCAAACCGTTGCCTTCAGCCGCTCGGCCATCCCTCCATTTCCCATTATT
>JAPLFM010000136.1 GCA_026390675.1 Candidatus Kapaibacterium sp.
CAGGACCTTTAACTTTTAAAGTGTCATCTAAGTTAATGCCTTTTAAATTTACTAAAGAGCTCCAATCTTGACCCCATCTATTTGGAAGCCAGTGAGCAGGTAAAAATTCAGGAACTTCTTGCTTGTATTTTTCAGCCAAGGTATATCTAGCCCATGTATGTAATTCTCTATAAAGAGGCCATAATTCTTTGATCATACTTTGGCATAAAGTCCTCATTTCTGAAGATGACATATTGTATTCTGAAGATTGATATGCAAAGAAGTCTTTGTAACCAAGAGCTTGAACTGATTTGTTCCTAAGGTTTTGTAAATTAACTAACCCATCTTTAAGCACAATACCCACTTCTTTACTTACTTCCCAAGCTTTTTGCCTTTCTGATAAATTTTCAGATTTAATTAATACTTCATCAATTTTATTTGTAGTAACCTCTTTTCCATCAATTTTAAAAGAATATCCATAAAGGCTTTTGGTTTGCTTTGTTTCAGCTTCAATTTTTTGTTTTACAATTGATTCAGCAATTTCAGGATTACCTCCAGCTGCAAAAATTATAGTTTCCAATTGTCTAATTTGTAAATTGTTTAAAGAAGATTTGCAAACTAAGTATCTTTTAGCAGTTTCATAGTTAAATTTACTGCCAGTAAATTTTGCAAATGACTTTTTAGCGTCATCAGCATTTTTAGAAGATAAAGTATCTCCATCTTTTATGTAAATATTCAACTTCCATTCTGCTTCATTAGCTGCCAATAGATACATTTGATACTGTTTAGTATATTCAATTAAAAAGATATTAACTGAATCTTTCATATAATCGTATGATAATGAACGACCTTCTTTTTGTGTGCAAGAAGATAAAGTTAATACTGTTAAAGCAATAATTACATATTTTTTCATTATATGTCCTATAAAATTTATAAATTTGTTTTTAATAAAAAAAATAATATGTAAAAAGAATTTATTTTTTTAAATTAATGATATGCAATTTAACAATTTATTTAAAAACACGAAAATTATATATGCATTATTCAATCCCAATAAACATAAAACTTAAAAAATTAGTAAGAACTTTACATCAAAAACAATATAGAGATCAAAATTCATTATTTATAGCTGAAGGTGAAAAACTTTGCTCTGAATTATTAGATAGTCAATTTAGTACTGAATTAATTATTATACGTGATTCATCTTCATCTGATGTCTATGATATCGCAAAAGAATACTCAGATAGAGGTATTCCAATATATAATGCTCCTAAACATCAGTTTGACCAAATGTGTGAAACAAAATCACCTCAAGGCATACTTGCAGTTGTTAATAAAAAAGATTTTGAAATTATACCAAATGATTCTTATATTGCTTTAGATGGTGTTCAAGATCCTGGAAATATTGGGACTATAATTAGAACAGCTGAATGGTTTGGAGTGAAGCAAATTATTTTAGGAGGTCAGACTGCTGATCAATATAGCCCTAAAACTGTTAGATCTACAATGGGTTCATTATTTAGAATGAATGTTATTTGTGTACCAGATTTAGCTGAATGTATTAAAGTTAATTTTAAGAATATTGAAAACTATTGCTCATTATTAAGTTCCAAAACAAAACTATCCAAAGTTACACCAAAAGGAAAAATTGGTCTTATATTTGGAAGTGAAAGTAGAGGAATTTCAGATAATGTAGTAAAAGTTTCTAAAAAAAGTTTTTTAATTGAAGGCTCTGGAAATAATGAGTCATTAAATGTGGCTGTTTCTGCAGGAGTTAGTCTATATCATTTTTCGAAATTTGAAAATGTCCTTTAATTAAGGAGTTTAAAATGCAAAATTTATTTCCTCTTATATTTATTGTTGTAATAAGTTATCTAATAGGTTCTATACCTTGGGGAGTGATAATTAGCAAAACTTTTTTTGGTTTTGATATTAGAACTCACGGAAGCGGTAATATGGGGAGTACAAATGTACTTCGGGTTTTAGGAAAAAAATGGGGTTTTATCGTTCAAATCCTAGATATGCTTAAAGGAATATTTGCAGTTTACTTTGTTGCTGTACTTCTTGGTAAAGAACTTATTGATCCAAACAATCCACTTTTTCAAAATCAACAATTAATTAAAATAATTTCTGGAATTAGTGCTGTTCTTGGTCATATCTTCTCAATTTTTATTGGATTTAAAGGTGGCAAAGGAATTAATACAGCTGCAGGTATGTTGATAGGAATTGCTCCTATTGATTTTGGTATTTGTGCTTTTTTCTTTAGTTTGGCAGTTGGAACTACTGGCTATATTTCATTTGGTTCAATTGTTGGGGCATTAACATTACCTTTTTCAATGTTAGTTAGATATAATCTTTTTGGCATAAATATTCCAGGCTATTTCACTTTAATATATTTTTTATTTGGCTTGGCCATTTTGATTGTATATACACATAGAACAAATATAACTAGATTAATTGAAGGAAAAGAAAATAGGTTTAGTAAATTACAAGTAATTAAATTTGGCAAAAAGGTTTAATATTTTAATATGATAGATGAACCATTATATTTAAAAAAAATTGTAGTTGTTGGAGCCGGTGGTTGGGGAACTGCTTTAGCATTGCTTTTAAAGAATAAAGGTTATAGCCCCGTTTTGTATTCATACGATAGTCAATTGATAGAATCAATTAAACAAACTCGTCAAAATTTGATTTATTTAAAAGACATTGAAATTGAGGATTTAGAATTAAGCTCAGACTCTGAATGTGTTAATCAAGCAGATGTAGTTATTAATACTGTACCCACACAGTTTATCAGACAGTTCTACAAAAAAAACAATATAAATTTAACAAATAAGATTTTGATAAATGGTTCAAAAGGATTAGAAAATGAAACTTTTCATACTATATCTCAAATATTTACCTCAGAATACAATGTTCATTTAGAAACATCTAACAATAAAAATTTAGCTAAAAGTGTTCAAGACCTATTTTCAACTGAATTATTTAGGGTTTATACTGCTACAGACTTAATTGGATGCGAAATTGGTGGATCATTAAAAAATGTTATAGCAATTGCTTCAGGAATTGTTTCTGGGATGGGAATAGGCGATAATGCAAGAGCAGCCTTAATAACTAGAGGTTTAGCTGAAATTACTAGGTTAGGAGTCCAATTAGGAGCCAATCCCATGACTTTTTCAGGTTTGTCAGGATTAGGTGATTTATTTGTTACTTGTGATTCCAAACATTCAAGAAATAGAACTTTTGGAGAGAGAATTGGAATGGGGCAATCAACTAGCCAAATTCTTTTTGAAAATAAAATGGTAACTGAAGGAGTATATACTTCAAAATCAGCATATTTGTTAAGTTTAAAACTAGGTATTGATTTACCTATTACATATCAAGTATATTCAATAATTTACGAGAACAAAAAACCAACAGATGCTATTAAAGATTTATTTAATAGAGATGCAAAACAGGAAATTTATTAGTTATAATTTGAGAATGTATCTTAAATCTTATTTTTTTTCTTAATTATATGTTCGGTATTAGTTTTTGGTTTAAAAGCTGAATAACTTTCCAAGAAAAATTCTGCGTTAGTGTAATGTACACCATTCATAGGTTCATCGCTTTTCCCTTTAATTTTTAACTTTTGCTCTTGTGTTGTAAATTGATAAACAATTCTATCAAAATCTTTATCTAATAAAACTCTACTGTGTGCATTAATTATGTTAGTGATGCTTACCTTTGCATCCTTATTATTTATTTCAATACTTCCTTGTCCTGAATTTATATATTCATAATTTTTAAAAGTAACACCTAAAGTATCTTTTAATTCTTTTGCTCTATATAAATAACTCATTCTTACAAGTGGGAATGGATAACCATTTTCTGCTAATTCCATTAGATAAATATTCATCCAAGTTTCATTTGGAATTTTACAGGATTCTTTTAATTGAGTAAACAAAAAAGGTTGAAAAGCTCCTCCGGGTGACAAACTTGCTTTGGTTGAATCATCTATTGCAACATTATATCTAACACCTAAAGAATCAATTTTAATGAAAGATTTTCTATTAATCCAAGCGTTGGTTTCTCTTTTAATTGGTTTTGAGTTACCTTGATTTTCAATTGAAGTAAAGTTAATTAACTCAAATGACAAATTATATCTACCTTCAATATCAATTGAATCACATATAATTCTAATCCTTTCATTTCTATTTTTGATTAATGCTTCATCAAAACCCATTATAATTGAATCTCTTGATTTAACTTTATAAATCAAAGTATCTCCACTTAAAAATTTAAATTTATAGCAAATTGAATCTCTTCTTAAAGTATCACTAAATGAAGATAAGTTATTATTATCTGAAGTAGAGGTTGTATCTTGATAAAAACTAAAAAGAGAGCAATAGCTAATTAAAAATATCGTAAATAGAGATTTCATTTTTTCCTAATTAAATATATAAAAATTGATTCTGAAATAAGAGCAGACTTAAGACTATTAATATCAATTATTTACATTTATTTTAGTAATGGTATGATAATTGATAATTATGTTTAAAAAAACTCATTTAAATTTGTTAATTTTGTAACTGCAAATTAATAGTAACTATGAAAAAAATAACCATACTTTTTGTTCTTATTTTTTGCTTATTAGCAATTAATAGTTTAGAATCAAAATCAATTAAGATTTTTTCTAATAACATAAACAAATACCCTGAAGTTAAAACCCAAATAATGCCATTTGGTAATGGGAATTATCCAATTCAGAATTTATCAATTGCTGATTTCAAAATAGTAGATAACTCTTCTAATAGAATTATAAAAGATTATCAAAATGAGCAATCTAATATTGATAGTAAAGTTTCACTTTTGATTTTATTTGATTTAAATTTAAATAATTATAATGGTAATTTTCAATTGGCAAAAAATATAGTAAGTCAATTGCTAAAAAGTTATGATTTTAATAATGGTGAATGTGGTTTAATTAGCTACGATTTAAATGCATATTTTAATGCATATTTTACTAATGATATTTTAAAGTTGAATAAATCGCTTGATCAACTATATCCATATATTGCTTCAGATAATAATGCTGGTTTTTTTGGTGAACCATTAGGAGCCTTTAAAAATATGAAAGAGGCAAAGTTCAATAAGAATGTTTTACTTATTACTGATGGATATGGAAAAACAAATTCACAATTAATTATTGACTCTGCAAAATCTAATGGTGTTAAAATTTCAGTATTAAATATCCAAAGAGAACTAACAAGTGAATTAAAAAGAATTACAGAAGAAACAAATGGATATTTTTTAGATAAAATATCTATTAATGATGATATTTCTTTGATGTGTAAAACAATTGTTAGTTTAATATATGGTTATAAACCTTCAACATTGATTTGGCAAGGTGATTTGAATTGTGACAATGTTCATAATATTGATTTATCAATTTTAAAAGACACAATTCAAAACAAATTTAATTTCCAAGTACCTGATACTTTAAAGCCAAGATTAGAGTTTGACCCACCTTATTTAAGATATAGCTCTGTTTTACCATTGTCTTCAAAAGAAATCAAAGTAGATATAAAAGCTAAAAATGGTAATATAACTCTTTATAATTTAAAAATTGAAGATGCTAATAATGGTATTTTTGGATTTACGTCAGGTAGTATTTCCAATTCGATTGTTATTCCTAAAGATTCCGTACATTCATTTATTTTGAAATATTCTCCTATTGATTCTGCAATTGTATTTACAAGAATTTTAGTTGAATCAAATGGTTGTTTTGGTAATGAAATTTTAGTTACTGGTGGATTTCCAAATACTCCTCCGACTACTAAAACCATTAAAATGGTATCTCCAAATTTATGTGATGAAGTCTTAGTTGGGAGTGAATATTACAATGTTACTTGGGCAGGATTGCTTCCTAAAGATGTAATCCAATTAGAATACAGTTTAAATAATGGCAATAAGTGGGATACGTTAGCTACAAATGTAACAGGACTGGAACATCAATGGTTAGTTCCTAAAATTAAAACAGATAAAGGTCTAGTAAGAATTATTCAATTATGGCCAAACAACGTTGGTAGAACTTTGAATTTTCCACATCCAATAAAATTTGGCTTTGATTCAAGGTACGAAGTAAATAATTCATTTTTTAGTCAAGATGGTACTAAAATATTAACTTCTTGTACAGATAAAATAGTTAGAACGTGGAACGCAAACAATGGCACTTTGGAATTTGAATTAGTAGGACATACAGATGAAGTTAATTATGCTGTTTTTAGTCCTGATGGGCAATATATAGCTTCTTCAAGTATGGATAAGTCTTTTATTATTTGGAATGCATTTACAGGTAAATTATTAAAGAAAGTAAATGTTGGATTTAATGTTTGGAGTGTTAATTTTAGCCCAGATGCAAGTAAAATTATTACAACAAGTTCTGATGGAAAGTTTAGAATTTTTGATAGTGCAGGTAATATTTTGTATACTTCACTTAAAATAAACACAGGCTATCAATGTTATGGAATGTTTACACCTAAAGGTAAATATGCTTTAGTAACTGGAGGTAAAATTAATGAAGAGATAAGAAAATTTGATATTCAAGATATTAAAAATCCATTTCAAGTAAGTGTTTTTTCAAATAAAGGAAGTTCAATTAATTACTTTGATATAAGCCCTGATGAAAAGAAAATTGCAATGTCTGAAACATCACCTGAACAAGTAAGTATTTGGAATGTTGATAGTGTCAAAAAACAATTCAATGTTATTCAATTTAATCAAGAGCGTATTAGATCTAAAATAAACAAAGTTAGTTTTGCATATAATGCAACGGATACAACTTTTATTACTGCAGGATTTGACGAAAGGGCTATGCAATGGGATGCTAGGACAGGAGATTCAATTAGGCAATTTAAAGAGCATACTGGAAATGTTACTTCTGCAGTTGCTAATTTTGATATGAGTAGAGTCCTTACTTCAAGTTGGGATGGTTTGGCCAAAATATGGAATTTAAATGAAAAAGATTTGCAAGTTGATACTTCGGATTGTACTTTTAAAATTGGTATTGCAAAAGCATCTATAAAATCAATTGATTTTGGAGATGTTGTTTTGAATTTTGAAAAAGACACTGTAATTAAAGATATGATTTTAAATTTGTCTGATTTTCCATATCAAGTTAAATCTATATCTATAATTGGTGCAAATAAAGATGATTTTAAATTACTTTCTTCTGAAACTCGCTTTGTTTTAGATTCAAGTTCAATGAAAGAAGTTGAAATTGCTTTTAACCCTTTTACATTGGGATTGAAAGAAGCTAAGTTGAAATTGGTAATTCCTGGAGATACTTTATATGCTAATTTAAGAGGAACATCAGTATCACCTTCAATTATTTTAAATGAAAAATATGTAGATTTTACTGAAGTTGAACTTGGGGATTATAAAGATAAATCTGCAAGTTATTTAATTAAAAATAACACTTCAAATGTTATAAATTTAGATAGTGTTTTTGTTTCTATTCCAAATACTACTTTTTTTAGATTAACAAATATTAAAAATAGAATTGTTAAACCTAATGAAGGTGCAGAATTATCATTAAGATTTAACCCACAAACCATTGGTAATCAAAATAGTACTGCAATTTTCAAATTTAATGGGAATAACAGTCCGATAAAAATACCTATGATAGGCAAGGGAGTACCTTCTTCAATTGATACTGCTACTTTAAAAATAGATCCTATATTAGGAAAGCCTGGAGATTATGTTAATTTAGATTTCAAATTAGTAAAAAATAGTAATCAAAATTTCAAGAATTCATTTACTGGATTTAAAACTTATTTAAAATTTAATTCTACATTATTGCAACCTGTTAATGGTTTTGTAAGTAATTTTGTTAATGGGAAAGAAAGAACAATTGAACTTGATTTAAAAATTCCAGATTCAAAATTAAATCAAATACAAACTAATGAAGAGATTTTGATTGGAAGTGTAAAATTTAAAGTAGGATTAGGAAATGATACAATTAGTGAATTAAAAATTATTAATTCTCAACCAATAGGTTATTCTAAAGTTTTGATTAATGAAACCTCTTCTTTTTTTAAATTAGAGGGAATTTGTAAAGATGGTGATGTTAGATTATTCAATGATAGTGGTAAATTGTATTTAGATCAAAACTATCCTAATCCATCAATCAATAATACAACAATTAAATATGAGATAATTGAAAAAGGGAATACTAGTTTAAAAATATATGACAATACAGGTAAAATTGTAAAAATATTATTTAATGAAAGTAAACCCGCTGGAGCTTATGTTTATTCTCTTGATACATCAAATTTTCCTGTTGGATTCTATTTTTATATTTTAAATACTCCAACACAAGAATTATCAAGAATATTAGAAATAAGAAAGTAAAGGAAACTATGTTACAAGCTGTAAGAGGGACAAAAGATTTACTACCTGACGTAATTAATGATTGGCATTATATTGAAGAGATATTTAGAAAAGTAACAAAAAAATTTAATTATAAAGAATTACGCACTCCAATTTTTGAATATACAGAAGTCTTTTCTCGTGGTGTAGGAGAAGGAACGGATATAGTAAACAAAGAAATGTATACATTTCAAGATAAAGGAGAAAATAGCCTTACTTTAAGACCTGAAATGACTGCTTCGTTAGTAAGAGCTGTAATTCAAAACAATTTAACAGCTCAAGAAACAGTTGCAAGATTATGGTATTTTGGTCCATTTTTTAGATATGAGCGCCCTCAGAAAGGAAGACAAAGACAATTTCATCAATTCGGAGCCGAGTGTCTATCATCGGCTAATCCGGAAAGTGATGTAGAAATACTTTTATTAGCAGATAATCTTATTAAAGAATTAGGTATAAAAGATTACAAATTACTTTTAAATTCACTTGGTAATAAATCTTCGATTTTAAGTTATAAAAAAGAACTTACAAGTTTTCTAAAAAGCGAATTTGAAAATTTATCTGAAGATAGCAAGAGAAGACTTGATCAAAATCCATTGAGAGTTTTAGACTCTAAAGATGAAAAGGATTTAAAGGTAACTCAAAATGCTCCAAAGCTAATTGATTTTTTAGACGAAGAAAGTAAAGAACATTTTAAGTTTGTAACAAATTCATTAGATCATTTAAATATAAATTATGAAATAAACCATAAATTAGTAAGAGGATTAGATTATTATTCTCATACTGTTTTTGAATTCCAAAGCAATTACTTAGGTTCACAAGATTCTTTTGGGGGTGGTGGAAGATACAATGAACTTTTTGAAGAGCTTGGAGGCAAGCATACTCCTGCTGTAGGATTTGCATTTGGAGTAGAACGATTGCTAATGATTTTAGAAAGTCAAAAACTAATAAATAAAAATAACAATAATTTAGATTTTTATATTGTTTGCTTTGGTAAAGAATACTTTAGTTACGTTATAGAAATTTCAACATTATTGCAAAAAAATGGTTATTCGGTAAACTATGATATTTCTCGCAAATCTTTTAAATCTCAATTAAAAGATTCAGATAAATTAAAAGCTAACTTTTCTGTCATAATAGGTGAAAATGAAGTAATTTCTAATCAATTTGTAGTTAAAAATATGATTTCTGGAGAACAAATGAAGATTAAGTTAGAAAATTTTAGTAAATTTGTTAAATTTTAGAAATATACTTTTGAATTTGTAATATATTATTATAAGTTTGTAAAAGTTTAACATATCTCAGATGCCAATAAAAATTTCTACTCTGTATAATAATTCGAAGAAACTCCTTATAGAAAGTTTAAACCTAATTTTTTGTAATATTATTCGTGAGCCTATAATAGAAAATTTATACACTCTTAACTTACTAATTAAAGGGTGATTGTTATGGTTTCTTTGCGTTTAAAAGAACTGACTAGTGTTTTAAATTCTAATGAAATTGACCCAAATATTGAGTCAAAAATACCCAGAGGCTTTAAAAGAGCTATTTTTGTGCTTTTGTTTAGTGATTTTTTAGCTATTACAGCTTCAATAATAATTTCAGTTTTTTTTAAGGCTTACTTACTTAAAGAAATTCCAAATTATTATTTATACCTATCAATTCTACCTTATGTTTTACCAGCTTTTGTATTTGCATTTGCTATAAGAGGTTTATATCCTGGTTATGGTTTTGATTCAATTGATGAATTAAGAGAAACTACTTATACAACAAGTATAATGTTTGGTATTATTGCATCGATTACTTTTATTTTCAAGGGTGGAAGCGAATATTCACGTTATATTTTTATTATCTCATGGTTTTTTTCAATGGTGACCATTTTTACATTTAGGTCATTTGTTAGAAACTTTTTTAGTAAAAAAGCTTGGTGGGGACTACCTTTTATGATCATAGGTGCAGGTATTACAGGAGTTAATGTAATTATGCTTTTAAAAAGGCATATTCATACTGGATTTAAACCAATTTTAGCTGTGGATGATAATATAGACAAATGGGGTTATATAAAAGAAGTTCCTGTAATTGGTGGACTAAATTTAATACCTGAACTAATCTCAAAACTTAAAATTGAAAATGCTATCTTTGCAATTCCTAATGTTAACACTAAGATACAAAAAGAAATTTTTAATAAATATTCAAACTTATTTAAAAGATCAATTGTAATTCCAGAACTTTTTTACACCTCAGATTATTGGGCAGCACCTCATGATTTAGGTGGTATTTTGAGCTTTGAACTCCAAAAGAATTTACTAAAAAGATCTTCAGCTTTTATTAAAAGAATTTCAGATTTGTTTTTAGTTTCATTTTTGATGATATTTGCTTTACCTTTAATTCTATTAATTTCTTTATGTATTTTAATTGATTCTAAAGGGAAAATCTTCTTTTATCAAGAGAGAGTTGGTAGATTTAATATACCATTTAAGATAATAAAATTTAGAACAATGCATATTAATGCTGAACAAAAATTACAAGAGTTATTAGATAGTGATGAAGATATTAAGAAAGAATTTTCTATAAATCATAAATTGAAAAATGATCCAAGAATTACAAAAGTTGGTAAATTTATTAGAAAATATAATTTAGATGAATTACCCCAATTTTTTAATGTGCTTAAAGGCGAAATGAGTTTGATTGGACCTAGAGCTTGTCTCGATTGGGAACACAAAAAAATTAATGGCAGAGATACTATAAGCAAAGTTAAACCTGGGATAACTGGATTTTGGCAAGTAACTCTTCGAAACGATGTAGATTCTGATTTTAGTCATAGATCTTTCTGTGATTTATATTATATTCATAATTGGTCTGTTTTACTTGATGTTTATATTATTTTTAAAACATTTGGTGTTATGCTTACAGGTAGAGGTGTTTAAATACATTTGTTAATAAAATGTTATAAAAAAACTAAATGCACTGTGATTAAAAACAGTGCATTTTTTTATATATTTGAAAATATGGCTTATTATTTTAATATAATTGTTTTTCCATTTATTTTGTGCTCATTAGCCTATTCTAGTGATTCGACAAATACAAAAGAAAGATTACTTTTTCAACCACTTTTGGCAAATCCTCTAGAATCAAGAGTTGGCTCTTTTTATCAGTTTAAAGAGAACAAACTAAGATTGGATATTGGTGCTTCTATTGATTTGATAAGAATTAAAAAAAGTAATAACGATGAGATTACATTTGGTTCTGACTTTATGAATTATACTAGACTTCGACATGATGGACGGCTAAAATTTCCAGTCGAAACTGCTGATTATTTTTTTGGTTTAAATGGTTCATACAAAACAAGGTTAGCTGACCAACAATTAAGTTTTAGACTTAGAGTAGCACATATTTCTTCTCACTTAATAGATGGATTAGCAGATAGTCTTACTTTTTCCAAATTACCTTATGTTTATAGTAGGGAATTTTTTGATTTGGTTGGTGCAATAAATTTTGATAAATTAAGACTTTATTTAGGTGCAACCTGTGTATTTTCATCATTACCAAAAGAAGCAAATAGATTTTTACCACAATTAGGGTTTGATTATCATTATGATATTGGAAATAATTTTGAATTAGTTGCTGGTTATGATTTCAAATTATTAGGTAATTCCAATATTTATTGTGGAGCTAATGCATTTCAATTTGGAATTTTGAAAATAATGTCTAATAATAATGGTTTATTTACAGGATTGTATTATTATTCCGGTAAGTCAATGCACGGAATGTTTTATAAAGATTATGATGAATATTTGGGTATTGGGTTTCAAGTGTTTTTTTATTAATATAAAATTAATTTTAATAGGTATTTTATGGCAAGTTCATTAAACAGGGTAACTTTAGTTGGAAATTTAGGCAAAGATCCTGAAATTAGAGTTACACCTCAAGGTAGTAGAGTTTGTAATTTTAGTATTGCAACTACTGAGGGCTATAAAGATAAAGTTTCTGGTGAATGGAAAAATTCAACTGATTGGCATAATGTTGTTATGTGGGATAATCTAGCAGATACCGCAGAGAAGTTTCTTAAAAAAGGTAACAAAGTAATGGTTGAAGGTAAGCTAAAAGCTCGAAGTTATGAAGGAAAAGATGGGGTAACTCGCTACATTACTGAAGTTCTAGTTCAATCAATTATATTAATGGGTGGAAATGATAGATCAGAAGGTGGTGGATATTCTAGTTCGTCTCAGTCAAATGATAACTTCAGTCAAACTTCACCAGTAAAAGTAGCAGAAGATGACTTCAGCGATTTTGATGATGATGATGTACCTTTTTAATTTTAGTCATAAATAAGAATAATTAATGTCAATTTCATATAAAGATGCTGGTGTAGATATTCAAGCTGGCGATGAAACAATAAATAGAATTAAGCCTTTGATCAAAGCAACTCATAATAAAAATGTATTATCAGATATTGGGCTTTTTGGTGGATTTTATGATGCTAAATTCCCAGAATATGAGCATCCGGTATTAGTTGCTTCAACAGATGGGGTAGGTACAAAATTAAAAGTTGCTTTCCAAGCTAACAAACATAATACTATTGGACAAGATTTAGTTAACCATTGTGTTGATGATATTTTGAGTTGTGGCGCTAAACCTCTTTTCTTTTTAGATTATTTTGCAACAGGAAAATTGAATCCTGAAATTGCAGAACAAGTAATTGGTGGATTTGCAAAAGCTTGTAGTGAAAATGAATGTGCTTTAATAGGCGGAGAAACTGCAGAGATGCCTTCTATTTATAATGATGGCGAATATGATGTGTCTGGTACTATTGTTGGTGTAGTTGACAAAGAAAACATAGTTAATGGAAAGAAAATACAAACTGGAGATGTGCTAATTGCATTGCCTTCATCTGGACTTCATACAAACGGTTATTCTTTAGCCCGTGCTGTTCTATTCAAAGATTATAATGTAGATTCCTATTTTGAAGAATTAGGCACAACTTTGGGTGAAACTTTACTAGTTACACATAAGTCTTATCTAAGTATAGTGCATCCATTAGTTTTGGAAAGAAAATTAACCGGTATTTCACACATTACTGGTGGAGGAATAGTTGGAAATTCAAAACGAATTTTGCCAGAAAAAAACACTTTGGATATAGACTGGGATAGCTGGCAAAGACCTGAAATTTACAAATTAATTAAAAAGCTTGGTAATATTGAAGAAGATGAAATGCGACAGAATAGGAAATAAATAGTATTTTATGCTTCTAATTAAAAAACCACCCTTTAGAGGTGGTTTTTTATTAAATCAATTATCTATGTCCTCATCTTCCATATCATTAAAGACTTCATCAACCGTTGTATAAAATGCAAATAATGAATCTATTTGCGAGATACTCATTAATGTTCTTACTAATTCAGTTACTCCTACTAAATAAATAGGAATATTATGTTCTTTGAGTTGTCTATGTGCTAAAAGTAGAGAACCTAATCCAGCACTATCTATACTAAGCACATTATTTAAATCAATAATCAATGCATCAATATCTGGTTGGCAAATTATTAAAAGCTCTGCTTTTATTTCAGAAGCAACTTCACCAACAATATTATCATTGTTAATTGTAAAAATTACTATATTGTCTCTGTTTTCTAAGGTATATCTCATATTTAATTTTTTCTAAATGAATAATCACAAAAATATTTTAGTTACTAGGTTAAGTTCAATTGGTGATATTGTACTTACAACCGCCTTTTTAAGAATTTTGAAAAATACATTTCCTAATTCTACAATCACGTTTTTAATAGACAATAATTATGAGTCAATATTAAAATTCAATAAAAGAATTGATTATTTAATAACTTATGACAAATTACAAACTAATAAAGAACGAAATTTATCTAAAAATATGCACTTATCCAAACTCAATATTGACACATTTGATATAACTTTTGATTTGCATAATAATTTTAGAACAAGAAAATTCTATAAAGGCATTACAAAAGAAGTGTTTAAGATAGATAAACAAAGATTAACTAAACTTAAAATGGTTTATTTAAAGTCATTTCCAAATGAAATTAAGCATAAACATGATATTTATCTAGAAACTTTGAATTCATTTAATCCTAAAGATGATAATTTGGGGTTAGAATTTTGGTTTGAATCTGATTTGAATTCATATTTAAATCAAACTTCTAATAAAATCAAATCTAATATAATTGGAATAGCTCCTGGTTCAAAACATTTTACAAAAATGTGGAATCCTGAAAAATTTAAAGTTATTGCAAATTTGTTAAGTTCTAATTTTTCTATTCAACTTTTTGGGAGTAAAGAAGATATAGGTATTTGTAATTTTATTCAAAATAATAATGAAAAAATTCTCGATTTATCAGGTAAATTAACTTTATTAGAAACTGCAAAACTAATAGATAAATGCGATGTACTTATTTCAAACGATTCTGGATTGATGCATATTGCTTCTGCAAGACAAACGAAGGTACTTGCAATTTTTGGGTCAACAGTAAAAGAATTAGGCTTTTCACCTTTTAGAGTTCAAAATGAGATTGTTGAGAAAGAATTAAATTGTAGACCTTGTTCGCATATTGGTAGAGAAAATTGTCCAAAAGGACATTTTAATTGTATGAATATGATTTCAATTGAGGATGTATATTCTTCATTTGAAAAATTAATTTGTATTTAAGAATAAATATTTTTAATTGCAAGAAAATGGTTTTATGTTAAATAAAATTTGACGATATTTGCAACTCAATTAAAATTAGGAATACAAAATGAAATATACTGGAATTGGAATTATAGGTGCTGGCGAAATGGCTCAAAATTTCCATTTACCTATTTTACAAAATTTGCAGGATGTTAAAATTTTATCAATTTGTGATAGGTTACTTTCCAAAGCAAATATTATTGCTGAAAAATTTAACATCCCTTATGTTTGCGAAAGCTTAAGTGAAATGCTAGCAATTGAAGAATTAGAAGCTGTATTTATTTTAACTCCAACAGATTTACATTCTAAGTTCGCTTTAGAATGTATAAAATCAAAAAAACATATATTTATTGAAAAGCCAATTGCTAAAAATTATGAAGATGCAAAGTTGATTTCTGATTCTGCTGAATTAAATAAAGTAAAATGTATGATTGGAATGAGTCAGAGATTTAGGCAAGATGCTAAAATGATGAAGTATTATGTTCAAAATGGTGACTTAGGCGAAGTTTTTTATATTAAAGCTGGATGGGCTCAGAAAAAACATAATCAAATTTGGAAAGATAATAAAGATAAGTCTGGTGGTGGAGTTTTAATGGATTTAGGGCTTTCATTGATTGACTCTATACTTTGGGTGTTTAATTATCAAGAAGTAAAATCAGTTGTTGCTAATAATTTTTCACGTACAAATAGTGATATGGAAGACATTTCAGTTGGAACAATTTTGTTTAAAAATGGAGCAGTTGCAACTCTTGAATGTAGTTGGTCTTTATTTACTTCAATGACAAATTATTATTTTAATGTGTATGGGCAAGAAGGTAGTGCAATGGTTAATCCACTTCAATTATATAAAAGAAATGGTGATTTACTTCAACCACAAGCAAATACTGACAAGATTAACAATCTTAACTTGCATAAAAAATCTTATGAAAGTGAAATTAAACATTTTATTAATGCAGTACGAGGATTAGGACCGGTAATTTCTTCTGCGAATGAAGCTTTAGAAGCTATAAGAGTTTTGGATGCTTTTTATATTTCTTCAAATGAAAAAAGAGAAGTTTTTTTATAATTTTAAATTTGTAATATATATGATTTTTTAACATTGAAAGTTTGTTTTTGGGTATATACTATTAATTATTGAAATTAAATCTTATTTTGTTGCAAATTATAAAAAAACTATGAAAACATTAAATTCTGAAAACAACTTTTTAGCTATTGATATAGAACATTCTTCAATTGAAAATTCTAAAATAGTTATAGTATCTGCTCCTTATGAACACACTGTTAGTTATGGTGGTGGTACTAAAAATGGACCTGAAGCTATAATTAAAGCAAGTGCTTATGTTGAATTTTATGATGATGAATTTGATAGAGAATTATGTTTTGAAAAGGGTATTGCTACATTAGAACCAATAAATTTTGACTTAGCAAAAGATGGTATGGCACTTTTTATGATTGAAAATCAAGTTACTAAACTTTTAGATCTAGATAAATTTGTAGTAACTCTAGGTGGCGAACATACTATATCAACAGCACCAATTAGAGCTCACGCTTTAATTTATCCAAATATGTCTGTTTTACAATTTGATGCACATTCAGACTTAAGACATGAATATCAGGAATCAGTTTATTCACATGCATGTATAATGGCAAGAGTTGTAGAATTTTTACCTACACAAAAGATAACTCAAGTTGGAATTAGAGCTCAATGCAAAGAAGAAGCTGAGTTTATTAAAACAAATGGTATTAATACTTTTTACGCTTCTGGAATAAAAAGAGGCTTGTATGGTCAAAATTGGGGAAAAAGTGTAGTTGATAGTTTAGCTGATGATATTTATATAACCTTTGATGTTGATTTTTTTGACCCTTCAATTATGCCATCAACCGGTACTCCTGAGCCTGATGGTTTTTTGTATAATGATGCACTTGAGATTTTTAGAGAAATTAAAAGGCAAGGTAAAAGAATAATTGGATTTGATGTTGTAGAACTGGCTCCAAGAGAAAATTTGCAACATCCTGACTTAACTACTGCTAGATTGATTTATAAAATAATGAACTTTGCATTTTGATTCAATAAAAAACTTATGCCAAAAATATTTACCATAGAGAAGCTTAATTTCATAAAAAAAGATACTTCTATTGAAGAATACAAATGGGAAACAACTAACAAACTAAGTGATGAAGTTAATTCTCAAAATTTAGTTTTTGATATTAGAAAACTTTTACCTAATACATATTCTTTTCCATTTCATTTTCATCACAATTCTGAGGAATTGTTTTACATAATAGAAGGTGAAGCAACTTTAAGAACTCAAGAAAGTAAAAGAATTGTCAAAAAAGGTGACATTGTTTTTATGGAGATAGGTGCAACTGGTGCTCACCAACTTTATAATCATTCAGATGCTATTTGTGTGTATCTTGACTTAAGAACTAAAAACAAAATAGATATTGTAGAATATCCAGATAGTAACAAAATTAACTTTATGCCTCAATTTGAATTGTTTGATAAACAAAATGGAAAAGTTAACTATTATGATGGTGAAGAAAACCCAAAATTGTTTTGGGATAAAGATTAATTTGTATTTTAAAAAGGGAACTGATGAAGAAAATGTTAATCATTTTGGCTATATTTTCAATTATAGCATGTAATAATAAAAAGGAAAATAATATGGATGCTGAATTTAAGACATACCTTGATAAGTTAGAAACTCAGCTTTCTATAGCATATAACAAAAGTACAGAAGCGTATTTTAATGCATCAATCACCGGAAAAGATGAGGATTGGAAGCTATCTTCTGCTAAAGAAATGGAAATGAATGCTTTAATGTCCGATACTAAAACTTTTAAAGAATTGAAAAAATACAAAGAATCGAATCAAATTCAAAATGATACTTTAAAAAGAGCATTAACTGTTTTGTATAATAATTATTTGTCTAAACAAATTGATACAAATATCCTAAATGATATGAATAAAATGGGTGCAGATGTAGAAAAGAAATTTTCAAACTTTAGAGCTAATATTAATGGTAAAAAGATTACAGACAATGAAATAGAAGATATTTTAAAAAGAGAAAAGGATTCTAAAAAACTTGAGTATGCTTGGAAGGCTCATAAAGAAGTTGGTAATGTAGTTGCCTCTGATATAATTTCACTTGTTAAGAAAAGAAATGAAGCAGCTAGAAAACTTGGATTTAAAAATTTCCACGAAATGAATATTACATTAAGTGAACAAAACCCAGATGAACTTTTGAAATTCTTTGATGAACTCGATAATTTAACAAGAGATGCTTTCAAAAATGTAAAAATCGAAATTGATAATAAACTTTCAAAAGAATACAATATCTCTGCAGATCAAATAATGCCTTGGCATTATCAAAATAGATATTTTCAGGAAGCCCCAAAAATTTATGACTTAGATTTGGATACATACTATCACGATAAAAACATTTTAAATCTTACTGAAACATATTATAAAAATTTAGGACATCCTATTGATGATATGGTCAAAAAATCAGATTTGTTTGAAAAACCTGGTAAAAACCAACATGCTTATTGCATTGATATTGATAGAAACAAAAATGATATAAGAGTAGTTGCAAACATAACTCCAACAAATAAGTGGATGGAGACAATGCTTCACGAATATGGTCATGCTTTATACCAAAAATATATGAATCAGCAATTGCCTTGGATATTAAAACAACCTGCACATACTTTTGCTACTGAAGGTATTGCTATGCTTTTTGGTAGATTCGCTACTAACTCCGAATGGATGAAAGATAATTTAAGTTTAAGTAATGAAGAAGCTAGCAAAATATCTGTTGATTGCCATAAAACAATGAGATTACAACAGTTAGTGTTTTCAAGATGGGTACAAGTAGTTTATAGGTTTGAAAAAGAAATGTATTCAAATCCAGATCAAGATTTAAATAAACTTTGGTGGGATTTGGTAGAAAAATACCAAAAGATGAAACGTCCTGAAGGTAGAAATTCACCTGACTGGGCTACTAAAATACATATTGCGACTTTCCCATGTTACTATCATAATTATCTTTTAGGTGAAATTTTTGCATCACAATTTTATACTTATATCAATGAGAAAATTCTGAAAAATTCTGCTGGAAGTGACCAAAGCTGGAACAACAAAAAAGAAGTTGCCAAATTCTTAGAAGAAAATGTATACAAAGTTGGGAATTTGTATTTTTGGGATGATATGATCAAAAAAGCAACCGGTGAGAAATTGACTCCTAAATATTATGCAAAGCAATTTGTAAATTAAATATTTTTACTTAAAATTAAGGAGTTTAAAATAAAATTTAACTCCTTAATTTTTTAAGTTCGTTTAATAGTTCTATTTCTTTTATTGTAAGTTGAGTTGGTAATAAAACATTCAACTTTACAAATAAGTTCCCATTTTCATTTGCTTTTTTGTATTTTGGCATACCTAAACCTATTAGTTTAAGTGTTTTACCATTTTGCGATTCAGGTGATATATTCATATCAATAGTTCTACCAAGTGAATTTATCTTTAGTTTACCACCTAATAATGCTGTAAATAAATCAATATTTGATTCTTGATAAATATCTAATTCTTTTAACTCATAACCTAATTGGTCTTTTACTTTTAATGTAATTATCAAATCGCCATTTGCTCCTCCATTTTTACCAGTATATCCTTTTCCACTAATTTTCAGTTCTTGATTTTGAAAAGTTCCCGGCTTAAAAGTAATATCAATTGATTCTTCATTCACTTTTACTCTTCTCGAAGTGCCTTTCAATGCTTCTTCAAGAGTTAATTCAAGTTCAGTTTGAAAATCTTGACCTTTTTTAGCTCTAGCTCTTGAATTAACATTTTGGTCTTGTTGCTTGTAAGTATTACCAAATATTTTTTCAAAAAAATCAGAAATTCCACCACCTGAATTTACATAATCTCCAAATGTACTCCTATTACCAGCAGCTTGATTTTTATTCATCCAATTAGAATAATCAAATTGATCAGCTGAACCTCCAGTATTTTGGAAATTTTTATAAGAACTACCTAAGCTATCATATTTAGCTCTTTTATCTTTATCTGAAAGAACTTCATAAGCTTCACTAATATCTTTAAATTTTTCTTCAGCTTCTTTATTATCAGGATTTTTATCAGGATGATGTTTCATTGCTAATTTTTTGTAAGCAGATTTAATTTTATCTTGGGAAACAGTTTTATCTATTCCTAATGTTTTGTAGTAATCTTTAAATTTCATAAATTGCAAAAATAAATGTGTTTAAATAAAATACTTTTCACGTAAATACGATATAAATATTTTGATGAGTACCAATTTAGAATATTGGTACTTAATTTGATTGTTTATTTATTATAACTTACAAACTATATAACTATTTGGCTATTATTATACATTTAACTTCTTAATGTATTAAATTAGAAATTGACTTTATGGAATCAACAAATACATCTGAACTGGAAAGATTGGTTTCCAGATTAAGTAATGACTTAGCTGAGAATTTTTTTCAGACTATTCAAGTTCTCTCTACGATTATTAATTTTACTGAAAGATTTTATGAAGGTAGTCATTCAAGATTTGTTTCAGAGAAATCTGCTGATCTTGCTAGATTATTAGGTTTAAATAGTGAACAAGTTTTTGAGATCAAAATGGCTGGACTGTTGCATGATATTGGTAAAGTTGGATTTATTGATTCATCACTTTACAAATTCCCTCATGAAATGAGACCGAATGAATACAAGCAATATTCTTTACATCCTGAACTTGGAAAAGAAATATTAAAAGCTCACAATGGATTTACTAAAATAGCTGAAATAGTTCACCAACATCACGAGAAATTAGATGGTTCTGGTTTTCCTCAAAATTTAAAAGGAAATCAAATTCATCCTGGAGCTTTAATTATATCTGTTGTTGATTATTATCACAATGGTGTATATAAAAACAAAAGAGAGAATGCGGATAACGGTGAAGCAAGAATAACAAATACACAATCTTATTTAGGAAATACAAACAATAAGCATAGTTCTGTAATTGGTTTTTTAATGCAGAAAAAGGGTATTTTATTTGATAAAAAAGTAGTTGAATCTTTTGTGGCTGTTGTTGAAATGGATAGAAGAAAGTTAGGTGGAAAAACAGTCTTAAGAGTTCCTGTAAATCAAATAAAGCCTGGAATGGTATTTGTAGAAAGTTATCATACTTCATTTGGTTTGTTGATAGCTGCTTCTGGTGCAGAAGCTACTAGTGATCATGTAAAAGCTTTAGTAAGATTTGCTGAAGCTGGAGAAATACCTCATAAAGTTTTAGTGCTTGCTGATCCTGAAGTACCTAAAAAGTAAATTTTGGGAAAAATAAAAGAAATATCGGAAATTCTTAATATTAATTTTGATCTTAAAATTCTCACTATGTTTGGTGAAGAAGATTATTTATTAGAAGAAGATTTTAAAATTATAGTAAAAAAAATAGTTTTAAACGAATTATATGAGTTTAATTTTGAAATTGTTGATTGTGAAAAAATTGAACTTCCTAGTTTTATGAGTAAATTAAATTCTATTCCTATGATGGGGGATAAGAGGTTTATTGTTGCTCTAAATTTTGAGAGTTTTTTTAAAAGTAGTTCAAAATCAAAAAAAAATAATGATTTGTATAATGAACTAAAAGATTATTTACATAATCCTTCTAATTCAACATTTTTAATAATTAAAGGTGTTGAAGTATTAGATGGTTTTTCAGTTTCTAAAAAGAGTACAGGACTAAAATTTCCGTTTGATATATTGATAGAAAAGTATCATTGGATTGAATATAATAAAATTGAAAGTTTGAAATTAATTCCTTGGGTAAAGGATAAGTTTAAATCTTTAAATAAAGATGTATCAATTGAAGCAATTGAACTTATTTTGGCTTCAACGCCTGAAAGTTTAAGAGGAATTAATAATGAAATTGATAAAATTCTTAGTTATTCCAAAGATTTTGTAAAAATTGATTCAGATATTGTAGAAAGAGTTGTTGGGATTTCAAAAGAAAATAATGTTTTTGAATTACAAAAATTAATTGGTGAAGGCAACTTAGAAAAATCTTTATTAGTAGCTGAAAATATTTTAAAATACAATAAACAAGAAATATTTATAGTTTCAATTTTATTTAGATATTTTTTAACACTCTGGAAACTAATTGAAGAAAGAGTTAGCACTCAAAACAATTTTGAATTAGCAAGAAAGATAGGTGTTTATTATAAATATATACCAGATTATCAAAATTCTTTAAAAATATATTCAAAAGATAAAATAAATAGAAATTTTTCTTGTCTTTGTGAAGCGGATGAAAAACTTAAAAGCAGTTCAGGTTCTGGTTTGTTAATTATTCAAGAACTCATAATTAAAATGGTTGGTTAAATGCAAGATTCTTGTCATATTACTGTGTTATTAGTTGATGACAATGAACTTTATAGAAAATTTTTAAATAAAGTTTTAAACAAAGCTTTCAATTGTGTTGTAATTGAAGTTGGTGATCCCAAAGAAGCATCAGAATGGCTTAAAGAAAATATGCCTTCATTAATTATACTTGATATGGAAATGCCAATAATGGATGGATATACATATCTTAAAATTTTAAGAGATAATGATAAAACTAAGGATATACCAGTTGTAGTATGTACTTCACTTGCTTCTGTTGATTTAGTTGTAAGGTTAGTAAAATTGAAAATTATGGATTATATTGAAAAAAGAACTGATCCAAAAATTATCACAGAAAAGTTATATAAAGTTTTAAATCAATTATAAAAAGGAAAAGCAAATTCATACAAATAGTATGATATTTGAATTAAATGCAATTTATGAGACAATCAAGTTTTTTTATACCTACTTTAAAAGAAGTCCCAAATGAGGCTCAAATCCCTTCTCATCAATTAATGCTCAGAGCTGGTCTAATTAGACAATTGGCTTCTGGTATATTTACTTGGCTTCCATTTGGATATATCGCTTTAAAAAAAGTAATGAATATTTTAAGAGAAGAAATTGATAAAATTGGAGGTCAGGAATTTTTATACCCTGCACTTAATCCTATAGAAATATGGGAGGAAACTGGTAGAGTTGAAGCTATGGGTGATGTAATGTTTCATATCAAAAATAGAGAGGGACTTGTTTTAGCTCCAACTCATGAAGAAATTGTTACTTATCATGCAAAACAACATCTACAATCTTATAGAGATTTACCTCAAATTTGGTATCAAATACAGAATAAATTTAGAAATGAAGCTAGGCCAAAATCAGGAGTATTAAGAGGAAGACAATTTATTATGAAAGACTCTTATTCTATGGATTCTAATTGGGAAGGATTAGATGTTAGTTATCAAAATCATTTTGATGCATACTGCAAAATATTTGATAGATGTAATATTAAGTTTTTTGTTGTAGGTGCTTCAAGTGGATCAATGGGTGGGAAAAAGTCACAAGAATTTATGGTAGAAGCTGATGCTGGAGAAGATGTTTGTGCTATTTCTGATTCTGGATATTCAGCTAATATTGAAGTAGCTGTTTCAGCAAAAGAAAAAATAGTTAGGTTAGCTTTAAATGATGAAATTGTAGAATTTGAAACACCTAATTCTAAAACAATTGATGAACTTATAAAATGTTTTAATTTAAATGAATCAAGTTTAGCTAAATCTGTTATTTATATTGTTAATGACAAACCAATATTAATATTAATGAGTGGCAATGATGAATTAAATGAAACTAAATTAAGTAGTATCTTTGAAACTAATTCATTTCGACCAGCTGAAGCTTTTGAACTATTTAATATTACTGGTGCAAATGCCGGTTCAATTGGACCTATAAATTTAAAACAAAAAATTGAGATTTATGCTGATTTAAGACTAGAAGATGCTAATAATTTAATAAGTGGTGCAAACAAAGATGGATACCATTTTAAAAATATTGATTTAAGAAGAGATACTCAAATTATTGCATATTACGACTTTAGAACTGTTAAAGCAAATGAACCTGATATTATTAATGGTTCGCCTATTAGAGTAGTTAAAGCAATAGAATTAGGTCATATTTTCAAATTAGGTACAAAATATTCTGAAGCTTTAAAAGCAAATATTTTAGATGAAAATGGAAAAGAGAATCCAATAATAATGGGCAGCTATGGAATTGGAGTAGAAAGAGTACTTGCTTGTTATATTGAACAAAATCATGATGAAAATGGAATAATTTGGCAGACTCCACTAGCTCCGTTTCACGTTCATTTACTTGGTTTAATGATTGAAAAAAGTGATGAAGTTAAAAATGCATGTGAAAGATTGTACCTTGATTTAAGCAAGGCTGGTTTTGAAGTATTATTCGATGATAGAATAGAGCGTCCTGGTGTTAAGTTTAATGATGCAGATTTAATTGGATTACCTTTGCAAATTATTGTTGGTAATAAAAATCTTGTAGATGGGAACATTGAAGTTAAAATAAGGAAAACAGGAGAAAGACAAATACACAAACTAGACGAAATTATTATTGTAACTAATGAGTATTTCAAACTGTGAATATGAACTATTTAGCTGACTTACATTCTCATACAAATTTTTCAGATGGAAAACTTACTCCTTTTGAATTGTTAACTAAAGCACAAAAAATAGGTTTGTCTGCTATTAGCATAACAGATCACGACACTGTTGAAGGTGTGAAAGTTGCTTTAGATTTGCAAGGACAATTTGAAACTGAGGTTTTACCTGGAATTGAAATTTCCTCTCATCTTGGTAAGCAGGAACTACATTTACTTGGATATAACATTGATGTTGATAATTCAAAATTAAATGAGTTTACTGATAGATTTAAAAAATCTAGAGAAGAAAGAGGTAAGCAAATTATTAAAAAACTTAATGCTATCGGAAAAGATATTAGCCTTGAAGAAGTTTTAAATAATGCTCAAAAAGCACCTATAACAAGACCACATATTGCTAATTTATTAGTGTCTAAGGGATATGCATATTCAATAAAAGATGCTTTTAATAAATATTTAATGGAAGGACGACCTGCTTATGTACCTAAAGAAATATTCCCTGTAGATGAAGCTATCAAATTAGTTGCAGAAGTTGGAGGTATATCTGTTTTGGCTCATCCAAGCCATTATGTAAATCAATATATGCTCTCAAAACTAATTGAAATGAGTTTGGATGGGATTGAAGTTATACATCCATCTCATAATTTTGAAATGCAGAAGTATTACCATTCAATTGCAAACCAATTTTGGTTAATTGAAACTGGTGGTTCTGATTACCATGGAACTAGAGATTATGATGAAGATAATTTCGGAAAGTTCACTGTTTCATATAAAACTGTTGAATTAATAAAAAAACAAAGTGTTAGCAGAAACAATGTTAATCCTTAATAGGATTTGGATAAATGGGACTTTCTTCTAATTCTTTTGGTTCAAAAACAATAGCAAATCCCAATCTAAAATTGTTAATCATCCATTTATTTGACATTAAATATGAGTTTAGTCCTAAATGATAACTTATTTCAGGACTAAATATTAAATCTTTCTTTTTATTTAGATAAAAATCTTGAGTTATACCAACATTAATTTTAAAAAGTAAACTGTTAATATTTTTAATTGACCCATTTGCTTCATTTCTAACTCTCTTTTTATTTTCAAAAGTACCATAATCATTAGGTTCAATAAGTGATTCTTTCTGATTAAATTCATTTAGAAATACTATATTGCTACCTAAACCTCCAAATATTGAAAATGATTCAGTTGGAAAGTATTTCAAATTAATATCTAAGTTTGTTGATCCTATTATTGCATTAATATTGTGCTGAATTTTAGCTTCGACTATTTGTTCTATATTACCAACTATTATTGATACAGGTTTGGTTTCATTTGAATAAAATTCTCCACTAAGTCCTAAGTATGAGAGTCTAAAATCAATATATAAATTTTTTGAAAATTTTTGTGACCAAAATAATCCTAAATTTAAACTAATTCCATCTCCATTTAAATAATTTACACAACAACTAGGAACACTATCCAATGATGCAAAATTTGAATTATATATATTTAATACAGAATTACCAAAAACTCCAATACGAGTATTATCTTTTTTTTGAGAATACAAATTTTGATTTATAAACAGAATTTGAAACATTAAGAAAGCAATTAATATAAATAATTTTTGATTTTTCATAAATATAAAGAAATAACGACAAATTAATTACAAAGTTAACAAATTTTCCTACAATAAAGTTGATACTATTTGTTATTTTTACTTTTTGTATAAATGCAAAAAACTAGAAACATTTAAAGAAAATTTTTAAGAGGTTTTATTATGTCTTCAGGATCTTTCAATCCTTTCAAAATGGCTCAACAACAATTTGATGAAGTTGCAGCTAAATTAGGTTTAGATGAAGCAACTTGTGATCTATTAAGAAATCCAGATAGAGAGTACCATTTTGGTATTCCAATCAGAATGGATGATGGTAGTTACAAGGTTTTTAGAGGTTTTAGAATTCAACATAGTGATGCTAGAGGTCCTTGTAAAGGTGGAATTAGATTTCACCCTCAAGAAACAGTTGATACAGTAAAAGCTTTAGCAATGTGGATGACTTGGAAAACTGCCGTTGTTGATATACCATTGGGTGGTGGAAAAGGGGGAGTAATTTGCGATCCTCATACACTTTCAATGAGAGAACAAGAAGCTATTTGTAGAGGTTGGGTAAGACAAGTAGTTAAAAATGTTGGACCAGTTCAAGATATTCCTGCTCCTGATGTTTTAACTACTGGACAGCACATGTTATGGATGTTAGATGAATATGAAAAAATTACTGGAATGAAAAGCCCTGGCTTTATTACTGGTAAACCTGCTGGTTTTGGAGGTTCATTAGGTAGAACTGAAGCTACTGGTTATGGTGTTGTATATACAATTAGAGAAGCATTAAAAGAATTAAATATTGATATTAAAAAAACTACTGCATCTGTGCAAGGTTTTGGAAATGTTGCTAGATACACAATTGAACTTTTCAACCAATATGGTGGTACAGTTACTGCTGTATCTTGTTGGAATCATGGTGAACAAAAAGCATATACTTACAAAAAGTCAAATGGTATTAAATTAGATGAATTACTTTCAATTACTAATAAATTTGGCGAAATAAATGTTGAAAAAGCTAAAGCGTTAGGTTATGAAATCTTAGCTGGTAATGATTGGATAAGTCAAGAAGTTGATATATTGATCCCTGCTGCTTTAGAAAATCAAGTTAATGCAGAGACTGCCTTAAACATTAAAAGTTCAGTGAGAGTAATTGCTGAAGGTGCTAATGGACCTACAACTCCAGAAGCTGATGAAATAATCAAATCTAAGAATATTTGGATGATTCCTGACTTTTTAGCTAATGCTGGTGGTGTTACTTGTTCTTATTTTGAACAAGTTCAAAACAACATGAATTACTATTGGGACAAAGATGAAGTTTTAACTAAATTAGATAGAAAAATGACAGAAGCTTATCATGCAGTTTCTGAACTATCTAGAAGTAAAAATGTTTATATGAGAGAAGCAGCATATTTGATTTCTATTCAAAGAGTTGCTGAAGCTTGTAAATATAGAGGCTGGGTTTAAAACCTATTCTCTTAAAGTTATTTTTAAAAGCCACCTTAATAAAAGGTGGTTTTTTTTGTTATTTAATAACTAATAAAGCTAACTCTATATAATTTATAATATTAAGCCAATTCCTTCATTTCAATTTTTGCAGTGATTTAGCGTTTTTTCTGTTTTTTTTGTCAATTTGAGTGAAACGAAAAATCCAACATTAGTGTTTTGAATTCGTAGAGACGCATGATTATGCGTCTGACATTAGCATTTTGAAGTGCTCCCCAAAATTAAGACAATTGTTTTTCAAATAACATTGCTAGGAGACCTCACCCCGACCCTCTCCGAGCGGAAAGGGAG
>JAPLFM010000185.1:0-4031 GCA_026390675.1 Candidatus Kapaibacterium sp.
TAATAAGTGGAATTTGTGTAATCTATAATGTAAAATGTCTTAACTATGATTCTTTTGATTAATAAGATTAACTTCTGTGATTAATTAATATGTGGAATTTGTGTAATCTAAAATGTAAATGATTTAGAACTCCAGAGGAGTTCAATGTTTGTAGTAAATTGGTTAATCTTTGTTTTTAATTTTTTTTAGCTCTGAAAGAGCTTATAGGTCGCACCTATGGAGCTTGTTTAATATGTTTATTATGTTTTCTACAAACAGTACGTTCCTACGGAACGTTGAGAACAAAATTAATGGAAGTTAAAAATAAAATATTGTTGGAAGTGTTGAGCTTTGTTGAAAATACGATATGAGAACCTCACCCCACCCCTCAAAATCAGGCACAGCCTGTTTGAGAGGGGAATTTTAGAAATTTCTGCTTTTTTTTTAAATCTATCTCACTACCATTGCTCGAATATTATTTAAATCTAATAATTCTATCAATTAGGATTTATTTCAAAAATACTATTTTGATAGTCAAAATGTAAAATATTATTTTGAAACAAGTCTGTACCAATTAGACCATCAATTGTTATATTATTCATAAAAGGAAATCGTTCTTGAAAGATTATATTTTCAAACATGAAATCATTTGAATTTATATTGATACAAATATTATCTGACATAAAATATTTGTTACTTCCTGATCCAAACCTACTTAAAGTTTCTCCAACTCTCGATTTTATAATGTTTGGAACAACTCCTCTTTTATCAAAATACCACTTACTCAAAGTAGTAACATTACAACCAAAATCAATTCCAATAGTCATTACAAACCCATCACAATCATAAGTTTCAATCATTGGAATTAAACACCAAAACATATTACATTTTTTTGAGAAATGTTTTATCATGCTTTTTCTCAGATTTAAAGTATTTGTTTTAAAATTAAAAACCATATCTAATTGAGAAATAATATCCCAACCAATCACACCATCATATTTTAATTTATCACTTTCACTGACTTCATTAACTTCAACTACATGTCCTTCTACTTGTAAATTACCTAACAAATACTCAGTTTTTATGTATTTCTCATCTGTTTGCATTTTAGTAATACCTGATGCATCAATAATAGAGTTATTAGTATTTATAGTATATACTTTGCGTTTATCAAGAAGTGTATAACATTTAGTTAAAATAGTATTTGGATAACCAGAATCTAAAAACATATTAAATTCTATACCATCAATTATTATTGTCAAATATATTCTGTTGTTAATAAATTTAAATGGAAGTTCAATGTAATTTGTATCTGTTTGTACAATGTTTGGTAAAGTCATTGTTTCATTATATTTTCTTTTTAATGAAACTAAATAGGAATACACACCAAGTGTTTGAATAATAGAATTCTTAATATTAAACAAAGTATCGGATTTAATCATTTTTGTTTTTTTAGCAATTTCATTAGCCTCTGTAAGATTTTGATTTTTAATTGCATTTATTAAATTAATAAATTCCCATTTATCTAATGAATCTATCTCACTATTTTGTTTATAACTATTAGGTTGTAAAATAGCAAGTGCAGTTTCATAATTTTCACAAATTAAATTTTTCTGATTTTTAATTGTATTTTTTCGAATTACAAACTTATTTGAGAAATTGCAAGAAGTTACAATTGAAAATAAAGTGATAACGAGTAATTTTGAAATAGTTTTATTAGTCATTTGGTTTAAGTTTAATATTTAATTTTAAAAAGTAACATAATTTGGATGGATATATTAAAATAACCACCCCAATTAATATTGATTCATTAACAACTTAATATTGTAATTAGCAACAAGAAAATTTTACTTCGGCAGATACAGTTCCTTTAACAGTTGTACCACCTGCAGCATCTTTTGTAACTTCTACTGATGTTTTAATGGTTGTATTATCTGTTGCAATACTATTTCCTTTTATAATTACATTTGGTGTACTACCAAAAACTTCAAAAGTAACATTCGATACATAATCATGATTTGGAATATTATGGATTTGATGTTGTGCAATGATTGTATCTAACAAACTTACAAATTCGCTTTTATGACTTTCTACATTAAGTACAATCATTGCTGATCTAAGACTATCAACTGTAAAACGACTTTGCATTGCTGAAAGCACACTCGAATTAATATTTGTTTTCAAGCTTTGTAAAGCACTCACATTCATTCCTATGCTAGTCAAATAATCTTGTAATGCTGCATCTGTAAGAAGTTGTCCTTGAGTGTATGGTTTTATAACATCAACTTTTTTATCTTTATTTGTTGAAACTGAGTTATCACTACATGAAGTACCTGCAACCGTCATACCAGCAGTGCTTAGCAACAGTATTGCTTTTTTTATTTTATTATATTGCATTTTTAAAATCCTTAATTTTGTTTACAAAAATATATATTTCTTTAAGCTCTTTGCTCAAAGAACATAAGAGAATGAAATACACTTGTTTGATTTTAGTTGGTATATTTCTTATAAATACTTATTTTTGCAGTTACCTGCAAGCAAAGATTTAACTTTTCGATGGGTCAATCTTTGTTTTATCGAGTATTGAAGTCATAGCATTTTGCTTTGACTTCTTTTTTTATATTGGTGGCATATTTTCCTCCACTTAAAATTTTAATAAATCATTAATGCAATTTTTATTATTACAATCTATACTAAAAAAACATTCAATATCGAATAAACTTATTAACATTTACATATATTTTACTCTTAAAACTGAAATTGTTGTTTTGTCCTGAATTACTTATGAAATACAAATGTAAGAATACTTTCAACACTAAAACAAAAATTAAAAAAGGGTAGAGCTTGCTCTACCCCTACGAACACAAAATATAAATAAAATAACAAACAGGAATGTTTGAGCTACTAAATGTTTTGAGACAGGATTGAATCCTGTCTCTACCAATGCAAATGCAATGAACCACCTCTGTCTTGCAAGCCAGCCACCGAGTGTGTGAGTAGGGAATATTAAAAGACCTCATAAGTTCTTATTGACATCAACCGGCAATTATTTTTCAAAAAGCATTGTTAATAAATGTTGAAAATATGACGAAAGTCATTATAATTTTTGCTTAATGTCCTTGTATTTCTCAATAATAATTATTAAGTTGCATTATTGTTTTGAGTTATTATTAGTCTATATTTTAATTAAATTAAGGTTTTATAATGTCATTAAATTCACCAGCTTTTGCAACAGCAGAAGCAAATAAAAGTAATTTTGGATTGGAAAAACAAGGTTTGACTAATCCAGGTACAACTTATTGGAATCTTCCAGTACCTTCACTTTATGCAGAAGCAGTTTTTAGAAACGAAGGTAAAATAGCTAATGGTGGTCCATTTTTGGTAACTACTGGTAAGCATACAGCACGTTCGGCAGATGATAAATTTATAGTGAAAGAACCCTCTTCGGATGAACATATCTGGTGGGATAATAATAAAGCTATGAGTGAAGAACATTTTAATACAATGCTTACAAGAGTGAAATCTTATGTGCAAGGTAGAGATTTGTTTGTTTTAGATGCTTATGTTGGTGCTGACCCAGAATTTAGAATCCCTATTCGTGTAATTACAGATACAGCTTGGCAAAGTTTGTTTGTACATAATATGTTTATCAACTTAAAAACAAAAGAAGAATTTGAAAACCACGTTCCTGAATTTACTTTAATTGCAGTACCCGGCTTTCAAACTGTTCCTGAAATTGATGGAACTCGTTCTGAAACTGTAATAGCATTGAACTTTGCAACTAAAATGGCAATAGTAGCTGGTACAAATTATGCTGGCGAAACTAAAAAAACTTTCTTTACTGTAATGAACTATTACAAACCATTACAAAAAGTAATGTCAATGCACTGTTCGGCTAATGTTGGTAAAGATGATGATGTTGCTTTATTTTTTGGATTGAGTGGAACAGGTAAAACTACTCTTTCTGCTGATCCAAACCGTTCACTTATTGGTGACGATGAACATGGCTGGAGCAATAATGGTGTGTTCAACTACGAAGGTGGATGCTATGC
>JAPLFM010000185.1:4037-13580 GCA_026390675.1 Candidatus Kapaibacterium sp.
TAAAGTAATTAGACTTTCTGCTGAAAGCGAACCAGAAATTTATGCTACTACTCGCACATTTGGTACAGTATTAGAAAATGTAGTATTGGATCCAATAACTGGTAATGTTAATCTTGATGATGATAGTTTAACTGAAAATACACGAGCTTCTTATGAATTGGAACAAATTCCAAATGCATTGCCAGACAAAATGGCTAGAGCTCATCCAAAAAATATTATTTTCTTAACTTGTGATGCAACTGGCACTTTGCCTCCAATTTCAAGATTAAGTCATGATCAAGCACAATATCACTTTATTTCAGGTTATACTTCAAAAATTGCGGGAACAGAAAAAGGACTTGGCAAAGAACCTAAACTAGCTTTCTCAGCTTGTTTTGGAGCTCCTTTTATGGTTCATCATCCATTTTTCTATGCTAACTTATTGAAAGATAAAGTGGCAGAACATGGCTCACAAGTATGGTTAGTTAATACTGGTTGGGTAGGTGGAAAATATGGAGTAGGTCATCGCATTAGTATCAAACATACTAGAGCAGTTTTAAATGCAGCTTTGGAAGGCAAATTAAATGATGTAACATTCAAACAAGATCCATATTTTGGATTTGATGTTCCTTCAGAATGCCCTAATGTACCAAGTGAAGTATTAGATCCTTCAAGTGCTTGGACTGATAAAGCTGAATATGAATCAGCAAAAAAAGGCTTAGCACAAAAATACATTGACAACTTTAAAAAATATGAATCTGGTGTTTCTGATGCAGTAAAAAATGCAGGTCCTAAGATTTAATTGTTGTTAAAAAAAGTGCATTTTATTAAAAAAGCTACCTTTTGGGTAGCTTTTTTATTTTTATTTACTCTTTCACTACCTTATTCAAATATTGGAAATCGTTTATTTTGACAATTAAGTAATATGCTCCACGTGAAATACCAATAATATCTTTATTTATAACTCTAGTTCCAGCGTTAAGAGTTTCATTAAATAAATTTGTTACTTCTTTACCATCTAAAGTAATTAATTTAATTTCAACTTTTGAACGTGTAATCAAATTAATATTTATTGTGATCTGTTGATCGAATGGGTTAGGACTGACTATTACACTTTCTGTTTCAATTGTTGAATTATCAGTTTCATCATCTAATGATTTTTTATAAGCATAACCAAGAGAATCATATTTAATTGCAATATCATCAATTACTCTATTTAAGTAAATTGTTCTCATTGAATCGACATAATTAAAATTAGATAAATTTAATACTGATATTTTTGTTCTTTTATTTGACCAATCAACCATCATTGTATCTCTATTGCTTTCTGCATTTGCAAGTATTAAATTATTTATAATATGTAAGGAATCACATTTTCTGAGCCATTCATAAGTCAATTGTAATCTATACATTGCACATAATCTATTATGTTGGTTATTACTAGTATCATTCATAGATGCTATAAAATATGGTTTAATCATATCTAATTTTTGATATGTTGAATCACCAACCATTGCTCCATTTAATAATGCGTTTTGAATTGTATTCAAGGTATCTGTACCATTATAACTATGGCTATATAAATGATTTTTAACAGTATAAAATAATGTGTCAAATGAAAGATTAGCTGGAGTTTGTTCTATTATTTCTTCTGACCTATAACTTAATCCCGTAACATTAAATGGAAAATTTATTATTGGAATGTAATTTGGACAAGCATCTTCTGAGCCTGAATATTCACAAGAAGTTAATGGACTTTCTGAATAGCAAGTATAATTTGTTGGTACAGGATTAATATTAATTTTCTTTATTACACAATTTGGGGTAGAATTAATATTTACAGGATGCCACCAATTATAATCAACTCCAATAGTTAAATTAGTTATTGAAGAGCCTAAATTTGGCTCATAAAATAAATGTGATGTAGTGCCATAGGAAAAATTATTTTTCCCGCAATTTAACAAAGCCATTGATTTGTCATATTTAAAATAAATATCTGAAATCTTACGATCATTTGGATTTATTATGTAACTATTATCATAACTACTAAATTGAAAACTATTTCTTCCAGCTTTCGCTATTTGTAAAGGACTAGTTGAAGGTACTGCTATTCCAACTAAGCGAGCTGTTGTATTTTGAATAAAAATACCATTAAAAAAACTAGAAAAAGTATTGCCTTTAAAATTAATATCATTACTAGATTCTAAACTGACTGCTTTTTCTGATTTATAAAATTCGTTTCCTCTTAAAAATGAAACTAAAGAAAATTCAATAAAACTGGATCTTTAAATTTAGTAAATGTATTATTACAAATTTTGTTTTCTGAACCAACATCGCCAAATCCTAAAGTACCTTTATAAAAGTTACAAGAACTTAATAAAGTATGTCTATTGTAACTTGAGTTTACGCCTACTTTTAAATTTTCAAAATTGCAATTTGTAATTTCTGCTTGAGTAAGTGAGTTTATATTTAAACCTGTTCTATAATAAGAATTACTTGGCAATGTGCTTGAAATATCTTTAAAAGTACAATTACTTATTGTAGCAAATCGTGTGTTAAAAACAATACTTCTTGATGATTGACCTACTTCAAGTAAAGGATAATTATGTAAATAATTAGTTACAGAAGAGCTATTATCTTCAAATAAACAATTATCTATAAAATTCGTCCCATTGAATAAATTTGGATCACATGATACATAAGCTCTTTTAAAATCTGTATATTTCAAACTAAAAGCTGGAATACTATTATATAAATAATGAAAATATAAAAATCTTTGAGTTGAATTTGAGTAGTTTTGAGTTTCATTACTTTTATTAGTTATATTGCCACTTATTAAAATTCTTTTAGCACTTGTACCTTCAATTTTTGCAGATCCGTAACATACTAAACTCGTTAAATCATTATCGCCATTAAAATTTACATAAGAATTTGGTCTAATTTCAATTGAACCGCCTACTTCTACTAAAACTTTACTTAAATTAATTGGTTTTAAATAAGTATCTGTTATTGGATGTAAAATTAACTTACCCCCAGCCCTAACAGTAATAGGTACATTTACATCTATTCTTGTTCCAAGATTATCACCTTCATTTTGCACTACATTACCATTCCAATCTTTAATTTCTTGAATACCTATGTTAAGTGTACCGTCAACATAAATTCTATCTGTTGCAGTACTTGTCTTTGGATTGATAGCCATTACTGGAGAATGATGGCTATCATTTTCTCTACCTGGCATAAGAGTTACAGTAGCACTATTAGCGACTATCAAATCTCGCATTAATTTGAAATCACCTTGAAGATTTACTTCACCAAATGCCATATTTGCTCCATTATCTGGACTGGATGGGGCATTACCAGTAATAGTGCCTCCAAGCTCATCTCTAAAATATCTTAAAGCTAATATACCTCCATATTGGCACCAAGGGGCTTGTGTACCATTTATAGACATTGCATAAATATAATTTTCGTCAGAATTGTATCTAGTATCACTAGCATTTACATTTCTATCAGGGATAGCATCCATTGCTCCTACATAGTAATTTGGGAAATCAAATGGTAAAATATTTTTGTAGTAATTTTTTTCATCTGATTTATCTACTCCACCTGTCATTCTATAAAAATATTTACTATTTATATCTGCATTTAAAGTTGGAATATAATCAAAATAAGCTCTTTCAATTAATTCATTATTGCTATAAGTATGAGAATGTTCTAATTTTAAAAAGTTTTTAAAATCAACAACTCTTACACCTTGAGAATAATTAGCTAAAAATGCTTCTCTGCGTAGTTTATAACTATCTTCAGTAAAGAAAGTGTTACTACCTGATTCTAAAATTGATTTAAAATCATTTGGAAGAAGATTTGAAGTACCATATAAAGTTCTTATATGATGACTTGAGTTTAAACCATAATCAGTAGATGTGCTTGAAGCATTTGTAATTGATACACTTGAAGGTGCTAATGCTGAGGGTCTTAAACTAGTTTTGTAATCTGAAACAGATCTTTCAACTACATCGTATGCTCCAACAGGTCCACCTTTTGCATAATAAGGATTATTTGTAAAACTTTCTGAATGATGAGAATCTCCTACCCCAATAATTCTTGAATGATCTTCATCTGCACCCCATACTCTTAAAAATGCACCCATACGTCTTTCATCATAAACAATACTAGTTGGATCTAATACTATGTTATTATTTCCATCTATTGTATATGAGCCAGAAGTTGTATGACCACCATAATTATAAACTCCATCTGATGAAGTTGCATTTGAATTATATTTAAATGTACTACTTGTACCATCAAAATTTTCTAAATAAGTATTACCAGCTGGTCTTTCGTCAGCAGTAATAAATAAATGATTATTCTGGTCAATGTGTATACTTTCAAATGTATGACAATCTCTTCTTAAAGATTTAGAATCAGTGGAGGTTTTTGATGTAGGGGATAATCTATCATCATAGTAATTATTCCATTGGAAAGTAGAAGATGTACTTCCAGTAACATTAATAGTATTTGAACCTCTTGTAAGGTTCAATTCCATTACAACTGCACCACCTTCAGTATATAAATCAGTAAAATTTCTGCTACTATAAGTTGTACTTGTTGTTCTATCACCATTTGCTCTGCTAAAACCAGCAATATCAATAAAAATTTTATTATTATCATAAATTGCTTTACCATCTGAATCCCAGCTTGCAACTGCCCTATGCAAATGTGTTTCGTGGGCAGGGAAAGGAAATTCTGTTTGAGATATAGTACTACTTATTAAAGGGTCTATAATTGGTGGTACTTTTATTTGTATCGGCTCACCATCAATACCACTTTCTGAAAGTCTTGTAGGAGTAACAAGTTCATTTGGAGTTGAAGAAGCTTTTTCTCCAATATCTCCAAAATAAAGTAAATCAATATAAGATTTATATTGACCTAAATCATTAGCAGGTCTATATGTTGATAAAGGACTTATTGCAAGAATGCCTGTTGGGTTATCAAAATTCATAGTATGTATTCTAAATACTTTTGGCTTATAATCAATATAGCCTATATAAATATTACTATAAGTTGTGCTGGGACTAGACCTTAAAGATATTGAATTTCTTTGTTTAACATCATTAATAACAAATTCTGTTTCTCCTGAATTTGCTGCTGCTGTTAATGCTTCTGTTAAGTCGAAAATTATTACTTTGGCTTTAACATCTGGAACACGTGGACTTGAACTTGAATTATCTTTTATTAAAAAAATTTCACCATTATTTCCATCTCGACCTGTTACACAGTATGTATGATTATTATATGGATTTTGATACATAACTGCATATTCTAATGAATGAAAAGTTGTTTTATTAGTATCAGATATATCTTTATGATCAATAACTCTTATATCACATATTTTTTTAATACCTGAATTAATATTTGTAACATCATAAAATTGAAGATGTGAAGCATTTTCATAGGTACTACTTGTACTATGTGGATGGTCTGAGTCATCTTTTCCAAAAGCTAAGGCTAAAACTTTGAAAGTAGAAGACGCACCACTCCCATTAAATGTACACGTATTTCGCATATCCATAAATTCATTGGCAGGCTGATATGGGAAATCAATAGTACACTTGAGTTCCATATTTTTATGCCAAACTCCACTAGGATAAAAAGAAGCTGAACTATTCTGTTCTGCTGGGTTGCTCAGCTTTGGGTATGGCTGTGAAAAACAAATAAAAGGCAAAAGTGCAATAAGAAATATTTTTGGTATGAGTTTCATACAATTCCCTCAATTGTTAAAAATCAGTTTGTAATTATAAATTTTCAATTTATCTTCAATTTTTAGTAAGTAAATACCATAAGTTAAATTATCAGGTAATTCAAATGAAAGTGGAATAACTGAGCTAATTTTGTAATTTATTTGTTTTCCCAATAAATCAAATATTAATATTTTTGGCTCAATAAATTCATTATTAATTATTATTTTTCTATCTTTTATTGTTATCGTTTCTATATGTTCATTTTGCAATTCAATTGTAGATGGATTTTCTATTTGTTTTCTAATAATAATTCGTCTTTGATATCCACTTTTTGGCTGACAAATTTCGACAAACACTTTACCACTTTTTTTATCGAAAAATAATATTTTAGTTGAATATGAAATAGAAGTATTATTTAATTTAGGTGAATTTTTTGCTAATAAAAGATTTAGATTACTCGATTCAATATTATAAAGTGATATTTTCTCATATAGAGTGTCTTGAATATTATTTTTCATTGTAAGATTATCAGATGTTTGAAATAAACTTTCTAGGTTATTGGTTACATAATTATTATAAATAATAGCAACTTGATTTAATTTAGTTGTATCTTTTGCAAATAACTTTATAAATAATTTTTCTAAGTCTTCAATTTTATTTTCTTTTAGGTATAACAAATCTCTTATTTGAAATCCTTTTGTATATAGATTATTTGCAATTAAATATCCTCTAGCTGAATTATCATAGTCATAAGATAAATATTTATCATCAGTATCATTGTAAATATCTTTCATTGGAGTTAACTTAATATTCAAATCTTTCTTTTTAAAAGTTTTACCGTTGTCTTCTGTTATGAAAGTCATATCAGGTTCAATGGCAGCAAAAGTAGGATCATCCGAATCTGAAGTTTTATAAATCCATTTTCCGGGAGATTTCATATCAAATATAATTTCATAAAAATTACAATTCCTATTATTTCTATATAATGGTAGATATTCCCAATTATCTCCGCCATTTCTTGAAATAAAACATACTTGACTTGGGCTTGAATGAAGCCCACCACTTGTTTCAAACTTTGCTATTATTGTACTATCTGTATCACTAAAATACAATTTACTAAATGAAGCTGGTAATGATTTTGTTACTTGTACTGAATCAAATGTTCCTGCTTGAATATCATATCTAAAAATGTAATAACCATCATCAAAATGAGTAAATTCACACAATTTCCCATTATAAAAATAAGACCTGTCACTTAAACCATAAATTGGCTTTAATAAATTTTCTAAAGGTTGAAAGGTTTTGCCATTATCATTACTATACATATTTCTACTGCCACTTGCTAATATTTGATTTTTTTCAGCTCTTATACTTACTCCGTAAGCAGATTCGTATTCTATTAACTTCTCCCAACCCACAGGTATGTCGTAATAGTCGTCTGCTCTTGAAAGTGAAGTGCAAAGTAGTATTAGAGCTATTATGAGGTAGTATTTTGTTTTCTTTTTTAGCATTTGTATTTTCTCATTTCTATAATAACAACAAATACGTTTTTTTGTTACTAATATTTGTTTTATTGTGTTTAATACAAACATAATAAGAAAATGACTTTCAATCTTTTTACTTCTTACCAAGTATATAACTACTAGATAATTATTTGTATTAATTTGATAATTATCTTACATTGTTGAAATATTAACAAATTAATTTCTTAATTTTGTAAGTCTAAAGTATGTATTAATATAAAAAATTATTCAATTATCTTAAAGGTTTTGAAGTGGCTTCTAAAAGTAATAAATATGTATATTATTTTGGCAATACTGGTGCTGAAGGTAAAGCAGAAATGAAAAATCTGCTTGGTGGTAAAGGTGCTAATTTAGCTGAAATGGTTAATATTGGTTTGCCAGTACCTCCCGGTTTTACAATCACAACTGAGGTATGTACTCATTATTATAGTAGTAAAAAACAATTTCCTTCTTCTCTAAAATCTGAAGTAGAGAAAGCACTTAAATCAGTAGAGAAAGAATTAGGAAAGAAATTTGGTGATAAAAAAGATCCCTTGCTTTTCTCTGTTCGTTCTGGCTCTCGTGCCTCTATGCCAGGTATGATGGATACAATTTTGAATTTAGGATTGAATGACGAAACAATTATAGGCTTGGTTCACAAGTCAGGTAATGAAAGATTTGCTTATGATTCATACCGTAGATTTGTTGCTATGTATGGCGATGTGGTTATGGGATTACGTCCTGAAGGCAAAGATGCAATTGACCCATTTGAAGAATTATTAGAAAAGAAAAAACACGATTACAAAGTAACATTTGACAATGAATTGCCTGCAAAAGCATTGAAAGAATTAGTTGCTGAATTTAAAAAAGCAATTAAAAAACATTCTGGAAAAGAATTTCCACAAGACCCAATGGAACAACTTTGGGGAGCTACAAGTGCTGTGTTTGAATCTTGGATGAATGATAGAGCTATTATTTATCGCAGATTGAATGATATTCCTGAAAATTGGGGAACTGCTGTCAATATTCAAGCAATGGTATTTGGAAATCTTGGCGAAACTTCAGGAACTGGTGTTGCTTTCACTCGTGATGCAGCCACTGGTGAAAACTATTTCTATGGTGAGTATTTGATGAATGCACAAGGTGAAGACGTTGTGGCTGGAACACGTACTCCTGAATTAATTGATAAATTAAAAGAAGTAGATCCAAAAGCATACAAAGCTTTGAATGATATTAGAAAAAAACTTGAAAAACATTATAGAGATATGCTTGATGTTGAGTTTACTATTGAAAATGGTAGATTGTTTATGTTGCAATGTAGAGTGGGCAAGCGAACTGCTATGGCTGCAATGCGTATTGCAGTAGAAATGGTAAAAGAAAAACTAATCACACCTAAAGAAGCATTGTTGAGAATTGATCCAGACCAATTAAATCAAATATTACGTCCTATTTTTGACTTAAAAGAAAAAGAAAAAGCATTAAAAGCTGGCAAACTACTTGCAAAAGGTTTGAATGCTGGTCCGGGAGCTGCTGCTGGTATGGTTGCTTTCAATGCAGAAGATGCAGTTGATATGTCTAAAAAAGGAGCTCCAGTAATATTAGTAAGAATTGAAACTTCGCCTGAAGATATAGCAGGTATGCACGCTTCTGAAGGTATATTGACTGCTCGTGGTGGTATGACTTCGCACGCTGCTCTTGTTGCTCGTCAAATGGGTAAAGTTTGTGTAGCTGGATGTGGTGCATTGGAAATTGATTACAAAACTCGTACTTTACGTGTTGCTGGCAATAAAGCGGTAATAAAAGAAGGTGATTATATTTCTATTGATGGCTCTACTGGTGAAGTAATGATTGGCAATATTCCAACAAAACCAAGTGAAGTAATTCAAGTATTGATTGAAAAAACTATGAAAGCCAAAGATGCTCCATTATTTTTGATTTATGAACAAATAATGAAATGGGCTGATGAATTTAGAACTCTTAAAGTTAGAGCTAACGCAGATCAAGATGATCAAGCTTTGACTGCATTGGCATTTGGTGCAGAAGGAATTGGTCTTACTCGTACTGAACATATGTTCTTTGGTGAAGGTAAAATTGGTCCAATGAGAGAAATGATATTAGCTTCTAATTTGGAAGATAGAAAAAAAGCATTAGCAAAATTATTACCTATTCAAAAAGTAGATTTCAAAGGTTTGTTCCATGCTATGAATGGTCGTCCTGTTACTATTAGATTGATAGATCCACCACTTCATGAATTTTTACCAAGTAACGAAGCTGGTCAAAAAGAAATGGCTAAAGATTTGGGAGTTACTTTGAAAGTA
>JAPLFM010000280.1 GCA_026390675.1 Candidatus Kapaibacterium sp.
CTTTATTTAGTATTAATTTAACTGCATTTATTTTGAAATCTTTATCAAATACTCGTTTTGTTTGCTTTACCATTTTAATTCCTTTTTAGTTTTTATAAAACTCAATCTAATGATATTTTATCTCTTTTCCTAATGTCTACTAAAATGGGGGAATATCAATTATATTTACTGGAAAAGATACTATTAGTCTTAACTTATGCTTTAATATTTATTTAGCAGATAGCTTAAAAAATGTAATATCTATCACAAATTTTGATTTCACTGGAAGAAACAATGTTACTACAAGAGATGGAAATATTGAGTTTCTTGGCTGTAAGATAGATTTGAGAAGAGTAGAATTTCATCCAATAACTTTTGAAATGTCACCAAATCCAGTTCAAGATAAGTTAATTATCAAATACAAAGGATATGAAGATAACGAGCCAATAACAATTATGAATATTGTAGGTGCTACTTTAATAGAAACAACAATCAATGAATCTATGGATGTATCAAACCTTTCAAGTGGCTTGTACTTCTTAAAAATAAGAAATCAGGTGTTTAAGTTTGTGAAGGAATGAAAGCTAAGAAATTCATCCGATGACTATGAGTCAACGGATGAATAGGGGAAACATACTAATTTTCAATTCATAGAAAGTTCGGGCATTCTATGAACAGTATTGTTGTGAAATGCCAACTCATTAATAGTGAATTGCATATATTTAGAAAGTGGAAAAGTGTTCATGAGTGTATTAACTTCTTGAACAGAAGCACCAAGAGCAACACACCATAGTTTAGATCTATCTGCTGAAAGTGTATAAGTAGAGATAGTACCTTCTCTCATTAGTTGATTTACATATTCTCTGTGCCTTGGCAATTGTATCAGAAAATTTTCATCAATCAACTCAGGTAATTTTATTTCTATCATAAAGTAATTTAATATTCTTAGTTCTTTCATTGTTTTTGAGTCCTTTAAAAGTTTTTTTTTCAAATATAATGAATAAAACAAAATAATAATTGAAAAAAATTTAATTATTACAAAAAATCCTTAAACTTTTTGTTAATAAGTCCGATACTTATAGAAGTTAAATTGGCACAGATATTGTTGATTGGTTATAAAACATTTTATAAAATCTAAGGCAAATAATGAATATCAAAAATAGCGACTACACAATAATTGGAATTGATGGTGGAGGTACTCACACTAGAGGGATTTTAGTAAAGGGTGGCGAAATTATAGCTAAGGCAAAAGCTGGAACAACAAGGATTGGTGCTGTAGGTGTAGGCGAATCTTGCGAAAGAACTTTGAATGTAATTATCGAACTTTGTCATCAGGCAAATATTAATGCTACAGAATTAGATGCTGTGGTAGTTGGTTTGGCTGGTGTATGGCTTGATGAAGAAAAAAGACGTTCTGCTGCATTGCTAAAAACATTGGCAAGAGGACAAAAAATTAAAATTAACGATTTGCTTGTTACTTCAGATGCTGAGATTGCTTTAGAAGGGTCTTTTGCTGGAGAACCAGGTATTATTACAATAGTTGGTACTGGCTCAATTGCATTAGGCAATCCAGTAAAGAAAAAATTAGTTCGTTGTGGTGGTTGGGGAATTGAACTTGATGATGAAGGTAGTGGTGCTTGGATTGGTAGAGAAGGTTTGACCGCTTCTGTAAGAGCATTAGATGGTAGAGGCAAAAAAACTAAAATGACTACACTTTTAGAAAAATTAATCCCAAGTATAAAAATAGACGAACCAAGAACTATTGTTAAAGCATATAATGAAGGTGCTTTCCAGTATCACATGTTAACTCCTACAGTAATGAAATGTGCTGAAGATGGAGATGAAGTTTGTTTAGAAATAATTAAACGCTCTTCAAAACATTTATTAGAACTTCCAATGACTTTACAAAAGAATTTCAAAAGCAATAAAGTTAAAGTAGCATTAATGGGTGGGATAATAGATGCAAGTACGCTTTTAGCAAATTTACTAATAGATGAAATTAAAGCAAGGCCTGAATTGGAATTGGTACAACCAAAAGGTAATGCATTGGAAGGTGCAATATCACTTGGTTTGAAATTGATTGAAGAGATGGATTAAATTGCTAAGATAAATCTTATTATCTCAGACCATTTAGTGATTGTAAGGAGTCGGTATCCCATAATAGTACCGAAACCAATAAAAGTTGCACCAGTAAATTGCCTGATTCTAATAAGCATTTTATCTGAAAGTTTTTCTTTGTATTTAACAATTACTTTTACTAAAGTATAAATCCAAAGAAAATTCCCTAGTCCAAATCCTAAAGCAAAAATAAAATTGCTCATTGTGTTGTTTTGGATAATTTGATATTTGTGAACTTGAACTGTTATCCAAGCTAGTGTTGGAACGAAAGTTGGGTTAGCTAAATTAGTTAAAGCAATAGCAACACCTAAAAGTAGCGGACCACGAGATTTCAAACTTTGTAGAAAATTGTTTTCAAATTTTTGATCTGGATTAGTATAATCTACTTCTTTATATTGAGTAGTTAAACTTACAAATCCATAGATAAGAAGAGTAAGGACAATTAAAACTTGAAAAACTAATGATGAAAGTGGGTAAGTGTGAGCAAGTGAATTAATCAATTGTGTAGCTGCAGCTGTTGCGAATATTGCTAGTAATGAATATAAAAAATCCATAATTGCATTACCAAACGCAAGCTGAGTACCAGATTTTTGACCGTTAAAAAGGCCAAGTTTAATAGCTGTTATTCCAACAGGACCTGGAGGCATAGCTAATAAAATTCCAATACATATTCCACTTAGTAAAGAAAAAATCAATAATTTATCCTCATTAATCCTAAAAAAACTGCATTCAGTAAAAAAAGTGTGTAGTTTCTTACACACAATTTAAAAAAAAATAAATTGAATGCAAAGGAAAAACACGAATCATTTGAAAAATAATTGTTTGCTTTTAATGAAAAGTATTAGATTTAAAACAAGAAACTGTTACATGCCTTGATATATCAGAAGTGTGAATTCAATCATCTATTTAATTATCAATTTGCTTATTTTTTTATTTGTTTCAGTTTTCACTTCAATGTAATAAATGCCCCGACTTAAAAAGTTGGAATCAAATTGGATTTGTTTGAAATCTTCAATTTTTCCATTAAATATTGTTTTGATTTTATGACCGAGTAGATCAAAAATGCTTATCTCTGCAACTTGTGATTTACAATTTGAGATAGAAATAATTGCATCATTGCCTATCGGATTTGGATTAATATCTAATTTGATATTATCTGAACTAGTATTGCTATTTGTTTCAATTGAATTTTGTATTTCCAAAGAATCATTAATTAACTGACACAAACTTAATTGCACTATCTCATGCTCCTCCCAAGCTAAGCCAGTTGCTCCAAATAATGTAAAATGCAATCTCTTAGAATTATCCAATCCAAGTAATGATTTAAGATTCACATTTTCAATATTTATTACTTCCTTAATTGCCTCAAATCCTTTATTGAAATACACTTTTAAATTATTATTTTGATAAATAATTTTAGTTGAATATATTGTACTATCACTTGTTATTATATCAATTTTATCATTTATTTTCTCTAATATATTTGAATTATGTCTTGTTGATATTGCATTTAATCCATTACTCATTACGGAAATATGATTGCCATTTGGGTCTGCAAAAGAGCCATTTTGAAAAGTATCAAATTCAATTGCCAAACATTCTTTAATTCCTTCATACCCAAGATAACCAGCTTTGTATTTAGTTGTATCAAATTCTTGTGAACTTATTGCAAATGCTATCCCATCAGCTCCGGGAATAGAACCATCATTATTTCCATTATTATCACCATTGTAAATCCTAAAATTACAATTTGTTTCAAATCCTGAGTTATTATCATTAATATCTCCAAATTTAATTCCTCCCAGGGTATTCCTTTTTAATGAGTTAAGTTTTAAATAAGATTTATCTTGATTTATACTTTTAGCATCTCCAATTAGCTTATTTGTATCAATACTATTGAAATTAGTATTAGAATATACAAGATTTTGGCAATTCAAATCTCTTTGCTGATTTGGCAATTGATTAGGTAAACCAATATTACTGATACTGCTTAACTTTATGTATTTATTTATTTTAAAACTAATGTCATTATTTTCTTTTACAGCTTTTATTTGTAAAATACTATCATTATCAGGCAATGATACATATAGATTACTATCCGGAGCAAAAGCAATTGCACCAAACAAGTTAGCTCTTGCATCACTTATGAGATTAGTTTTAGTATTATTCTTGATATTAATTACATTAATTTCTGAATTTAGAGCATTTACTGTATAAAGCAAGTAATCAGAACCATAAAATTCCAAGCCATAACAAAACTTATTTTCCCCAATATGAATGTCAATTCTATTCGATAAACTAATATTTTCTTTATCAAAATCATAAAGTTCAATAGTAGAATCAAGTGGAATCGTACAAGCTAATTTCTTCCCATCTTGAGAAAATCTCAAATATCCAATTGTGTTATCTTTAATGGTTGAATATAAATTACTTCCCGAAATATCAATATACTTTACTGTGTTATTATAATAAAATCCGATTTTATAATTATTTACATTAGTAGATTGAAAAGCAATTAGATAATCTTTATATCCATATTGATTAATGATAGGGAATGCACTAAGTTTTTCTGATGTATTTAAAGCTATATTTTCGCTTGCAATTATTTTTGTACTATCTGGATAATTATAATCATACTCTATTGTGTATTTATTCAATCCAATTTGAAATCCAAGATTGATAGTAGTATAAATATGAATATACTGCTTACCATTATTATAAAAACCACTTGGCAGAATCAGTACTCCTTGTGTAGAGCTTTGATTTCCTTTCATCAAAAAGTTATCATTAATTCTTTTATGATTCTTATTCCAAAGGCTTACTCCATCTGAATATAAAATAATTTCACCTTTTTCATCACAAAAAGTAGCACAAGCTTCTTTTGAATTTAGCTTTGATCCATTTATAACTCTTACATCAGTATTATTAAAATCAAGACCGCAATTAGCTCCAAAATACCAAATATTCCCTTCATTTTTGGAAAAGGAAAGTGAAGAAAAGAAAAGAAGTAATATCAGGATTTTACTTCCCATTTCTTATTTCCCGATTGTCGAGAATTTTCATTACAATATCAATTCCATCAGTTAGAGCCGCTGGTCCAGGCTGGAGAATAATTTCTGAACCAATATCATATATTTCGTCATTTTTGATTGCGTTTATCCTATCCCAATTTTCTCTTTTAAGCACTTTTGCTTTTTTGAATTTCATTCCACACCAAGAAGCAAGCATAATATCTGGGTTTCGCTTTACTACTTCATTATTGTCAGCCAAGATACGTCTTTTAGCATCATAGAAGTGTCTATTCTCCTCAAATATATCAATTCCTCCACATATTTCAATTATCTCGCTTACCCAAGTAATGCCAGTAATAATAGGATCGTACCATTCTTCAAAATAAACTTTTGGCTTTACTATTCTTTTTGCTCCTTTCTTTCGAGCTATTTCAATTCTTTTAGAAAGTGATAGTGCATACTTTTCGGCTTCTTTGCTTTTGCCAATTAAGCCACCCAACTTTTGAATCATTTCCAAAATGCCTTGAATAGAACGATGATTGAAACATATCACCTCTATTCCATTTTTGATTAGCTCGCTTGCTATATTAGCCTGCAAATCTGACCAAGCAAGCACCAAATCAGGCTTCATTTCAATTATTTTATCTATTCTTGCATCTATATATCTTGCTACAATTGGCTTTTCTTTTTTGGCTTGTGGTGGGCGAAGAGTATATTGAGTAATACCAATTATCAAATCACTTGCACCAATTGCATAAAGAGTTTCAGTCGTTTCTTCAGTAAGACAAATAATTCGTTGGGGGTAGCTGAGTATCATTTCTGATAATATTCCACATTTGGTAAATCTTTAAAATGTTTATCTAAAGTATATAGTGTTGCATTATTTTCAAGAGAAGTAGTGTAAATAATTGAATCAGCAAGTGGAAGTTTATATTTTTTTCCATTTTGTGCAGCAATTATAGCTAATTCAAAGTCTAAATCAATTACTTTTCCAACTTTCATTTGAGTAGTATATAAAAGAGCAGTATTTGAATCTTTTTCAATTAATAATTTCTTATAAACTTCAATCACAGTAATACTTGGTACTAAAAAGTTATAATTTAAAAAGTCTTTATTATCATTAATAATCTTACCATATCTGCTTCCTTCAAATAGCTCTAACCAAAACGAAGAATCAATTACAATCATAATCTATCCTCATCTCTTTCTATATCTGTATTAATCCCTTTAAGTTTACCAAAAAGTTCGTTCAGGGGAATTTGAGGAATAATTTGAATCCCATCATTACTTTTTACAAAGAAAATTTTCTGTCCGGGTTTGATATCCATTTCTTTGCGAATATTTAAAGGTATCACAATCTGATACTTTGTTGATACTGTTGCTTGTTCCATTTTAACCTCGTTGTTTTACAAATAACAAAAACGTATTACATTCTATAATATTGTAAGAAATTTTAAATATTAATTCTTTTTCTTTTTTGGCTTGTGGAGGGCGAAGAGTATATTGAGTAATACCAATTATTAAATCACTTGCACCAATTGCATAAATTGTTTCAGTAGTTTCTTCGGTAAGGCATATTATTCTTTGGGGGTAGTTTGGTTTCATTGATTTAGTTAATATTTAATTGATATTTAATTTGAAACTAAATTATTTTTTAATACCAGAATCTTTTAAAATTCCATTTAAAGTGCCAATAGGTATATCACGATTATGATAAGGTACAACTATAATTTTGGAATTATGTTTTTTGTAAATTAAATGCGATCCAGATTGTCGAGCAAAAACAAATCCCTCTTCTTCAAGTAATTTAATTAATTCCTTTGGCTTCATAATGCAAATTCTAAAGATTGATGGGCAATCTCGTCTTCCATTTTAACTTCTAAGTATAGATGAATTGCATCTTTTAGATTATCCATTGCTTCTTTTATAGTTCTACCATGAGTGTGGCAACCGGGTAGTTCAGGTGACCAAGTGTGAAATTCTTCACCATCTTTTTCAATTTTAAAAGTTATCATTTTAATCCACATTAAAAGTTAATATTTATAGTGAAACGTTAATTTCAATATTTTATTTTATTCATTACTACTTACCATTTCAATTTAATACTTAGTTGATTTTGTTGAGTAATACCAATTATCAAATCGCTTGCACAAAATAAAACAATATTAAAAAAAACAATTCGTCAAGAACTCAATAAATTAAAGAGGTAAAAATGACAATAGACCAAATACTTGATGAAGTAGAATTGCTTCCAAATGAAGAACTATTAATGTTCAATGAAATAGTATCTAATAGAGTGAAAGATATTCAGCGAAAAGAATTAATAGAAAATGTAATGCATTCGAGATTAGAGTATAAAAATGGACTTTCAAAAGTTAGTTCTGTTGATGATATTATGAAAGAATTAATGTAGTTTCAAATGGATTTAATTCAAACACCATCCTTTATTAGATCTGCGAAATCTCTAATAAAAAATAATTCAATTCTTGCTGAGGAATTAAAAAAGACATTAATGTAAAACTCATCAAAATTTATAATAATAAGCCAAAGGAAAAAGAACTAACAGTAAAAGTAAATATTTCATATCCCAAACTGGAATATTTGAAGCATCACCAACAAATAAAGCAGGACCACCTGGATCATCAATCACACCATTTAATCTCCCATCAGCATCACTTGCGGGATCACCATCATATAATACTAATGTGACTTTTGCAACTTGTTGACCACCAATATTTTCTGTCGAAAAAGTAGCTTTATCATACACAATCCATCTACCAGAAGCTGTTTGTTTCCTGTATAAATAATGATTAAGATTTTTAGTCCCGTGGAAATATGAAGTTACAGTTGCACTTGAAGCATTTATTTTGAATGAATTAATACCAAATGGATAAATATAGTCATTTGATTTATCATTTGAATATTCATTTTTCACATCAATTAAATCCTTAGTCTCATCACCAGTTGAAATTGTAATATAGTCTTTTTTTATAGATGGTAGAGATACAACATTATTCTGAGCATAATCAGGAATTCCATCTCCATTTCCATCTTGATGGTTCGGAGCTTCTTTTTCTACATCATAACTAATTCCATCTTCGTCGTGAGTATATACATTTTGGTCTGCACTATATGAAATACCATCAACATTTATTGCATAAGATCTAGCAAAGTATTTTTTGCCATTTTTTAAACCTGTAAAAGTAGCAGAATAAGTACCTAAACCTGAACCAGTGTCAATAATTCGAAAATTACTTGAAATTGTTGGATTTGGTTCTGATGATAAAACAATACCCCTTTCTGTTACTGGTGAACCACCATCAGATAAAACCTCAGCATTGTAAATTGCTTTAGTACTATCAAAACTTGAAACTTCATAAATTGTAACTATTGCAGAAGCATTAGATGTAAATGAAATTTCATTGCCATAACTTGTTCCAACTGAGTTTGTTGCATAAGACCTTACATAGTATGTAGTTGTAAAACTTAATCCAGTTATTGATGAAGTAAAAGATGCTGTACCAGATCCGTCATTTGTTTTTGTTGCCAAAGCAATAGTTGGATTTGAAGCAGTTCCCCAAACAATTCCATATGCAGTTATAGCTGAACCACCATTTGATGAAATGTTTCCTCCACTTGATGCAGTATGTCCAGTTATTAAAGAAATTGCTGTTGTGGTGAGAGTCGCAATATTTAATGTAGTGAATGAAATTTCATTACCATAGCTAGTACCTATGCTATTTGTTGCATAAGCTCTAACATAATAAGTTGTGTTTAAACTTAATCCAGTAATTGAAGAAGTAAAAGAACCAGTACCAGTTCCATCACTTGTTTTTGTAGCTAGAGCAGTTGTTGGGTTTGTACTAGTACTCCAAACAACTCCACGAGCTGTTACAGCAGAGCCACCATCAGAACTAACATTTCCACCACTTGAAGAAGATATACCAGTCAAAGAAGAAATTGCGGTTGTTGTAAGAGTTGGAGCAGTTGCAGGAGTTTGTAAAAATATAGAAAAGCCAGCACCTGCATCAACTGACAACCAATTACTTAAAACTCCTACCTGAAAAGGTACGTTTTTACTAATATTATTACCAATACCTAATTGACCTGTAAAATTATTTCCCCAAGCCCAAAGTGTTCCATTTGATTTAATACCTAAAGTATGATTATCGCCACAGGATATTATACTCCAATTTGCATCACTATTAAATAAAACTGGAGAATGTCTATCTGTATTAGTACCATCACCTAGCTCTCCATTTGAGTTTTGACCCCAAGCCCAAAGTGTTCCATCTACTTTTTTTGCAATTGAAAAATAATAACCTGCATACACTTCTGACCAATCTGTATCAGTTCCAATTTGTTTTGGTGAATTTCTTGTTGTAGTTGTATTATCTCCAATTTGACCATAAGTATTATCACCCCAAGCCCAAAGTGTTCCGTCAGTTTTTATAGCTAAACTATGATGATTACCACAAGCTAATTTAGACCATGTAAATAAAGCACCAATTCTAACTGGAGTTAATTGGTCAACAAAACTACCAATTCCTAGTTCGCCTACATTATTGTACCCCCAAGAATACATTGAACCATCAGATTTTATAGATACAGTAAATGCATCTCCAGCAGATACAACTTGCCAATCTGTATCAGTATTTACTTTGGTAGGTACATTTTTGTTAATTAAATTCCCAATGCCAAGTTGACCTCTCGAATTTAAACCCCAAGCCCAAAGTGTTCCATCAGATTTAAGTGCAAGAGAATGACCTCCTGAAGAGTTAGTAATTACAGTTTGCCAATTTGTAGCTACACCAACTTGTACTGGAGAAGACCTTTGAGTATTTGTTGCATCACCTACTTGTCCATCTGTATTATATCCCCAAGCCCAAAGTGTCCCATCTGATTTAATTGCTAATGTAGTTCTATCACTACATGCAACCGAGTTCCAATTTGTAGCTACACCAATTTGATTTATAGAATTTTGGTCAACAAAAGTACCATCGCCTAACTGATTGTATGCATTCCAACCAGTACTTAAGAGCTTTTTTTGAGAATAAACTGAAGAAGTAAAAAATAATACAAATATTGTTATTATTATAAGAGGAATTTCTAAGCTTTTATATTTCGCAGTCAATTGCATTTCGTTTCATAATTGATAAAATAAAGATATGATATTATATCTTTTATCGGCAGATTTATATGGGAACTTTAGATTCTAATTTATTTTCTTCTTAAATATCGAATATACTTGTTTGATTTATTAAATTTTCCCTCAATTTCTTTAGACTCCTGATAAGCAAAATATGAATTAAAAATTGAAACAACAATGAAAAGAAGAATAATGACAACACTAATAAGTTTATAATATAAAATTATACAATTGTATTCAATAAATTCATTTAATTTCATATTCATTAATAAAGGAAGATTGTAAATAAATCCCAAAAGAATTACAAATAACAAATTTATATTTGTATTAATTATATCATACCTCCTACTTGAATATTTTAAAATTTCTTCTTGATTTTTGTTTTTTCGTAAATTATATTGAATACTAGAGTTATCTATGCCTTTTAATAAATATAAAACAAAAACAGTAAAAGTTGAAATTATGTATCCAAAAATTGGAGATAATAAAATCGTAGAAACAAAAGTTAATAATATACCAATATTAAAAGGTTGATCATTAACATTAAATAAATTAAGATTAACGAATTCACCACCAAAAATCCAATAGAAAAAGATTAATGATAGAAAAAACGCTAATCCTACAAAACTAATTCTATTTATTCTTTCTGGATTCATAAAACAACTTTATATAATTTTATACAACTTTAAGAAATTTACAAATTTCATCAGCTAAATCTGATATACTCACTGATTTAGGCAATTTATAATATTTATAAAAGAAATCATCATTGAATTTTCCAAATTTAATACTTGAACTTGGATAAGTAGTTTTACAAGACAGGTTTAATTCTAAATTATATTTTGAAATTTTAGTACTGGAAATTGGATCAATTATATATTCTGTAACACTACTTTTATCTATATAATTTAAAAGAATTGGCAACAAAATTAAATAAGTAAGTTTAGTTGAAGTTTTACTCCATTGACTTGAAACAAAATATCTAAATTGATTACCTTCTATTTGTATACCAATATTATATGAACCACCTGAAGTGTTTGTTTTTTCTAAGTAAAAACTCATCGTACCTTTGTGTCCTAAATTTGAGTAATCAAAACCAGATTTAAAGCCTTTTAATCCTTTACATGTTAAACTCTTCAATATTTCATGATATATTACAGAAGTGTACCTTTTTTCATATAAGTCTAAAATTCTAATTTCATCTAATGCAATTCTTTCTATTGCAGAAGGATAGTTTTGATCATAATTTGTTAAGCTTAAAGGAAACTTACAAATAAGAATCAGATGATTTACAAAACAAATATAATCATCAATTAGGTTTTTTATATATGGAGTTGATATTGAAATTGATTTTAACCATTTTAAAATATCAGCATAAGTTACAACTTGCCACTCATCACAATATTGTGGTGAATAAAAAACAGGTAAACTTGAACTATCAATAGGTAAGTGCTTATTATCGGTTTCTAATAATACAAATAAAAATTTATGATTTTTGGGGTATGGACTTAATTTACTATTATAATCAAAAAGTTGCTCTTCTGTAGGAAGTGATTTAACTTTATTTTCAATAATAATTTCAAAATCTGAATGAGCAGAAAAACAATTTATTTTCAAATCGAAATTGTTTTTTTCCCTTCTTATTGCTGGTGGTTTTGAACAAGTATAAGTAATTTTTAACAAATCAGTTATAAATGAATCTAATATGCTTGGATTATGTTTTAACAACCAAAAAATAAAATTACTATGAAACAACTCCTTAGATGAAAGAGACAATTGAAACATTGGTGATTTTTCAATATTAATAATTAAATCATTTAAACTCTTTATGCTTAGTGCATTTTCTTTACATTCCATCATTACTTTTTATCCTAAATTATTTTAAAAATTAAATTCGTAATCCAAAATTCACCCCTCAATGCTTCCCATTTACTATTTCCATTAGATATTGACCGTATTCTGTCTTTTCTAAGTCTTTTGCTAGTTTGCTTAATTGTTCAAGATTGATAAAGCCTTTGCTGTATGCTATTTCTTCTAAGCACGCTATGTATAAGCCTTGCCTTTGCTGTACTGCGCGTACAAAGTTAGCTGCTTGCATTAAGCCATCGGCAGTACCAGTATCAAGCCAAGCAAAACCACGACCTAAAAGCTCAACTTTAAGTGTGCCTCTGCGTAAGTATTCAAAATTAATATCAGTAATTTCTATCTCACCCCTTGCAGATGGTTTGATATTTTTAGCTATATCTATTACGCTATTATCATAATAATATAATCCAGGAATAGCATAATTAGATTTTGGTTCTTTTGGCTTCTCTTCAATTGATATTACATTTTTTTTGTCATCAAATTCAATCACACCAAATTCAGAAGGATTATTTACATAATATCCAAATATAGTTGCACCCTCTTTCTTTTGTGAAACTTGATGAAGTATTCCTGAAAAACCATAACCATAAAATACATTATCACCCAAAATCAAACAAACGCTATCATCTCCAATGAATTCCTCACCAACAATAAAAGCATCAGCCAAGCCACGTGGCTTTTCTTGAATTTTATATTGAATATTCAAGCCGAGCCATGTGCCATCACCAAGCAAACTTTTATACATTTCAATGTATTCAGGATTAGATATTATAAGTATATCCCTTATCTCAGAAAGCATAAGCACTGAAAGGGGATAGTATATCATTGGCTTATCATAAATAGGCAAAAGCTGTTTGCTAATTACTTTTGTCATTGGGAAAAGCCTTGTTCCAGAGCCACCAGCTAAAATTATTCCTTTCATCATTTAGTCCATTTCAGAATATAAATATAAAGTTACAGCAATAGCTGAAACACACTTTTGCATATCACTAGGGCTTATTTTGTCCATTGTATCTGTATCAGAATGATGATACCAGAAATAATGGCTTTCCTCTCCAGTGCTTAAGCTCATTGCTGGGATATTTGCTTGCTTTACTATATGGCTAATATCTGCACCTCCGCCACCTTCAGCTACAACTATATTTTTATCTACTAATTTTAATAATTTTTCAAAATTTTTAATTTTCTTAAATACTTTTTCATCACCTGAAAATCTTATATGTGATGGAGCAAATACTCCCACATCAAATTCAAATCCCATAATGTGTTTTTCTTTTTTATGAAGTTCAGCATAAGCTTTGCCCCCAGCACTTCCATTTTCTTCATTAGTCCAATTACAAACTCTAATCGTACGCTTTGGCTTCAATTTTAAATCTTTAATAATACGTACTGCTTCCCAAGTAGTAACACAACCACCACCATCATCCATTGCACCTGTACCAATATCCCATGAGTCGATATGACCACCAGCCACTATTACTTCGTCAGGCTTTTCATATCCTACAACTTCACTCATTACATTGTGAGAAAGTGCGTCAGGTAGGAAATGTGCTTCAGAATAAATTTTTACAACTGGTTTTTGACCTCTTTCTTGCATTCTTTGGAGCATATCAGCATCTTCACTTGTAATTGCAATGTGTGGGATTTTTCTAGCTGATTCACCATAAGACATAACTCCAGTATGGGGGCTGTTCATATCGTGAGGACTAACAGAACGAATCATTGACGCAACTGCACCAGCTTCTGCCGCCCATTGAGCTCCTGAAAATCTAAACTGTACTGTTTCTCCATAGCTTTTGAATACTGCGTTGAATAATACAATTTTACCTTTAGCTTTTTCAGGATTTTTTTGTAGTTCTTCTTTACTGCTTACTACATAAACTTCGGCTGTTACTCCTTCAGGTCCTGTTCCCAAGCTATTACCCAAAGCAAGCATTTTGATTTTGGCAATACGAGGAAAAAGCAATTCACAAGATTCTTTGCCTCTTTTCCAATTTGGTACTAAGACATCATCAAGCTGAACATTTTCCATATTGTCTTTTATCATAGATTGGTAAATCCAACCCAAAGCTTTTTCTAAGCCCTCTGAGCCAGAAAGCCTATTACCATAAGTATCACAAAGATATGCAAGTTTATTATAGCTTGTATTATCTTTTTCAGATTCTTTTATTATCATTTCAACTTTATCTTTGTATTTCACATAGAGTTCATCTTCATTATCAAATACGCTTTTCTGTGAATATGCAATTGACATAGACAACCATAAAACCAATGCAAAAATTATTTTTTTCATATATTTATAAATTTAATGTGTAATTAACATTTTGTATTATTTAAAATAAGAAAATAATCAATATAAATTAATACAAATTATTGTTGATAAACCAAATGTAGTTCTTTTATGTATTTTATAAGTAGTAAAATATTAGATTATTTTTTCTTTGTTTCATTAAGAGTAAAATAATTTTTCTTTTGCAAAGGTCTATTAGGTTCAATTTCTCTAAGTGGTTCACAAATTTTTAAAGTTTTGTGTAGCTCATTTGGTAAAGCTTGATAAAGCTTTGTACCTTCAGTTTTCCAGTTTATCATTTCTTCGGAAACATCTTTAATTATTTTAGCAGGGTTGCCTACTACAACTTTTCGGTTTGGAATAATTGTATCAGCTGGAACAAAACATAATGCTCCAATAATACATTCATCACCTATGATAACATTGTCCATTAAAACAGTATTCATACCTATTAAAGAATTTTTACCAACAGTAGCACCATGAACAATTGCACCATGGCCAATGTGTGCAGATTCCATAAGCCTTACTGTAACTCCTGGAAACATGTGAATTGTGCAATTCTCTTGAACATTACATCCATTTTCAATTACAATTTCACCCCAGTCTCCTCTTAATACAGCTCCAGGTCCAACATATACATCTTTCCCAATTATCACATTACCAATCACAGTTGCATTTGGATGTATAAATGCACTCTCGTGTATTACTGGCTTAAAGCCATTAAACTCAAAAATATTTGCCATTAATATTTGATTTGTTTGCTGTTGAATTAATAATTAAATATAATTAAAAAGATGAAAATATTTAGATACGATATTAAAATTAAGATTTTAGCTTATTTTTTTATTTAGAACCAAAACATTGATGTTCTCATCCACAAGCCCTGTTGAAACTAATTGTTTGATTTTGTTAATTGCTTTTATGTCAACTACATCACCTTTGCTAACCAAAATGGCGCCTCTTATACTACTGATATCCTGTCCAACTTGCATACCCATTTCTAATTCTGTTACTTTTACTTTTATGAAACTTTTATCAGGCTTTGTTTCACTATTACTATCACTGTGAGAATGGCCTAAAAGTTTAGAAACCTTTAGAGTTTCTTTTCTTGTAACTAAACAGCTTACAGAGGAGTTTTTAAGCAATTCATCAAAAGCATTTATAACATCTCTATCATATATTTTAACAGCTTTTAGTAGAATTGATTTTGCATTTTCATGTCTTTTAAATGTTTCACTACTTGTTTGGGTTACTTCATCCATTTGTTGTAAAAGGGTGAACTGTTCTTTTGTTAACTTGTACACTAAATTATGATATTGATTTGCAAGGGCTAGAATTTGGCTTTCGGAATCACTTGTAGTACTATTCCTAGTTCTTTGGCTAGTCTCTTGATTAACAAAGTCCCAAAGTCTATTAATAATTTTGATAACAGGTTTTAATTCAGTAAATCCTTTTAAACTTTCTAATGATTTATTAAATTGGTTTAATAATAAATTTTTTTCTTCAAGAGGTGTATCATCATCCAGTTCTAAAATCTGTAATTCTTCTGGTAAAGAGATACAAAATAGATTATGAATCATAGCTGCGTACATTAAGTATGTTTTTGAGCTAGTACTTAATTGCATTTCATTAGCAAGTGCTTGAGTAATTTCTAAAACAGATTTAGAATGTGGTGTAAAATATACTCTTTCAGAAGGTGTAATAACATTATAAATAAATTTAATAATTGTTCTTACATCTCCACCATTATCTACAGGAGTTTCAGCAATTTTAGCATTAGCCAAATTTAATTGTCTTTCTAAAGTAGAGATACGATTGAAATAATCTTGATTTATCTTTTTAAGTTCAGTTTTTGCATTGAATTGATGGAACGCAATTCTAACAGCTTGGATTAATTCTAATTGTTCAAAAGGCTTAGTCAAATACATCAAAGCTTTACCTTCATTGATACAGCTAATGATTTCTTTAGGGTCACTATTTCCAGTTAGAATAAGCCGAGATGAATCAGGAATAATTTTAAGACTATCGGCTAAAAATTGAGAGCCTGTCATTTCAGGCATAAATTGATCAGTAAGAATTACACCAGGATTAAAACCTTGCTTTAGTACGTCCAAAGCTAAGAGACCATTTTCTGCTGTCTTAAGCTCATAGCTTTTTTCAAACATATGAGTCAATAATTTAAGGATCATCCTATCGTCATCGACAATAAGCATTTTACCAAATGATTTTTCAGGAACTGACATATTATTTTTAATTTGAATTATATTTTACAAATTAATAAAAAATCAATGAATTAACAAAAATTAAATTGCAAAAAAATTGTAAAATAAGATATAATTGTATAAAATAAAAAAAGCTTTCAAATTAATTGAAAGCTTTTGATATAAATGGGAGCACGATGGGACTTGAACCCACAACAACCAGAACCACAAACTGGCGCTCTACCGATTGAACTACGTGCTCCATTATAGAGTTACAAATTTAAGCACAAAACATCAAATTTCAAAGTAATTTAATGATTTGTTCACATTTTTCTTGTTTTTTCTATTTTATTTTTACTAAATTTGTCGATTAATTAGGAAACAAATGACAAAAGAAGTTATAATTTATACTGATGGTGCCTGCTTTGGCAATCCAGGTGCTGGTGGATATGGTGCTGTTTTGATGCAAGGCAATAAAAGGAAAGAGATAGCCCAAGGATATAGACATACAACAAATAATAGAATGGAAATTTTGGCTGTTATTAAAGCATTGGAATTAATTAAAACTCCAATGCAAGTAATTAAACTTCACACAGATTCCAAATTGATAGTTGATACTATGACAAAAGGTTGGCTGCAAAAATGGCAAAGAAATGGTTGGCGAAAAGCTGATAAAACTTTAGTTCTAAATAAAGATTTATGGGAAAGGTTAGCTATTGAAAACTCTAAATTTAAAGTTGAATATATTTGGGTAAAGGGGCATGCTGGGATTGAAGAAAATGAAAGATGTGATGTAATTTCAAAAAATGCTGCTGAAATGTCAGATTTATTGCTTGATGAAGGGTATGAAAAAGGCAATAGTAGTCCAAGTAATTTATTTGAACCAATTGTAAAAGAAGAAGATAAACAGATTTGGTTTGGTGAGTTTGGCTCAAAATTTTTTATTAAAAATGGTTTGAATAAGATAATTTTAACCAAAGAGGATATAAAAGAGCTTCACATTGAAATTACAAAGTTTTTGTAATTTTGAAGCTAACAAATTATTGATTTGCAAATTTAACCAATTCTGGTGGAGGATAATTTGAAAATGTCGAATTATTTTTAAGATAAGGTAAAAAATCTTTGAATTCATTGATTTGCCCATCAACACTGTGATCGGTGTCTATATCTAATATTGCACCAACAACACCTCCTATTACTGTACCTGCTGCTGTGAAAAAGATTGCTCCAACCATGACTATTAAACCACCGTAAGAACCTTTTAATGCACCACCTGCAATTGAACCTGCTGTCCAACCGCCACCACCAATCAATGCACCAAAACCAACACCTTGCCAAAAACTACCAGTTCTTTCAATTTTAATATAATTCATATTTTGAACTTTAACAAGCTTTACATTTTGAGAAAAGTTACTCCAATTGTACTTTGTAGCATTTTGAACTATTACAGCAGTACTATCAGATGCAAATAATAATTTACCATGGATTTTCTCATTAGTATTTGTTACAATATCCAGTTCAATTCCTTCATTTATATCGCTTTCTAATGCAGGTACATTTGTAGCTAAACCTTCTAAAGCATTCCAATTTACTTGACGTTCTTTGTTTCTACATTGTTCAAATCCTTCAATATAAGAAGCAAGATTGTTTGCTAATTTTGTACTAACAATAAAAGTTGTATCAGTTACAATTCCTTTAACTGTTCTAGTAATATTAATTTCTACTTTGTTATCGGCTAGAACATTAGCTTTGGCAGAAGTAAAGTTTTTAATATTTGGGAAAAGTCCAAAATATTCTTTTTCACTTTTATCAATTTCAGCTCCTAATCTTGGACTGATTGAATATTGTGCATTTGAAGTATTTATTATTATAATTTCAAATAATAAGAGGATAATTAAACTTTTCATATCAACCTATAATATTAAAGACAAAATTAAAAAAATTACTCTTCTTTTGTTTCTTTTACTAAAAATACTTCTTGAAGTTTGATTTTGTTATCATAAAGTTCTAAATTCAGCTTCTCAACTTTTTTCTTTAATATGTTGAGTTTTGCATTTACACTTTCAAGTTCATTTGTGCTTATACTAAGTTCTTCTTCAAAAATCAATTTGTTTGTTTCTGCTGTTTCAAGTTGTAATGTAAGATTGTCAAACTCTCTTTTTTTAATTTTATTTATTATTATTTTTATGACTGGTATGGCACTCATAGTAAGCGATGCCAATCCAAGACCAACTAATAAAGTTATAATAGAATAAACTATAAGTGGATCATTTAAGATAGATAATGCTTTTGCAGGGTCAGAAGTTATTTTAGGAATAAATGTAGTATAAGATACAAAAGAACCTGCAAACATAGAAATAGCACCTATGAAATAAAAAATATATGCTTTACCGGTTTGCTTTTCAGTAAATGGGTGCAATTCACTTTTAATATATTCAATTCTTTTGTTATTTTTAGTAAACCTATTATTTGCTTTTTCATATCTATTTACTGAAATTTTCTTTTCTTCTTCAATCTCATTAATCTGAAAAGTCAAATCATCGACATCAGCTTTAATAAGATTTGTACTAGAATTTACTTCAAAAGTATAGTCATCCCAAAGTTGTTTAATCTCAACGTTTATTTCATCATATTTATCTTCACCATCAACAATTTTATTAAAAACTTTTAACGAATCGACATAATCGTACCTAACAGATTTTGTAAATTTATTTGAATAAAAAGCGAATTTCTTAGTTTCAATCACTTCCAAAGCCAAATCGGAATCATACTTAAAGAAATTGTTACTAATAAATGTTGGTTCAAACCTTGTGAAATATCCTAATTTCCTAACAACATCAAATTCAAAATCATTTAATTTGTCAAACAAAGGTGATAATTTATTGCTGTCATAAGAATAAGAATCTAATCTTTTAAATCTTGCATCTTCGTGTTGAGACATTAAATCACTAAAACAATCCTTATAAATATTTAATGGAACAAAATTATTTTCATCTGATTCAATTTTATTACTAATTTCAGAAGCATTTTTGAAAAACCTAATTGCTTCTTTAGTATCTAATCTTTCTACAAAGTATCTTAAATTTTTAGAATTAATAAAATCAAAACAAGCAGCATTTTTTAAAAATTCTCTTTGCTTTGGAGTATATATTGCAGCTATTGTACTTTGCAAATTTTCATAAGTCTGAAGGATATCAACAATTCTATTATTCTTCTTGGTAGATTCAAATAACAATTTACAAATTAGTGGGTTACCATGCGAAATATCTTCAAAATCTTCAATATATAGCTCAGGATTTAAGCCAACTGATGTTAAAAATTCTTCAATTTGTGAATTATTAAAACCTTCTAAATAAAGTTCGTAAAACCTATCATTTAATAGATTATCTATAGTTTTCAAACTTGACTCTTCAATTATTTCTCTTCCAGAAATAATAAACTTAAAATCAAAAAAATTAGAGATTTTCAAGTCAAAATCATTTTTTGCAGGTCTGTAATGTTTAAAATCGTTAAATGAAAGTTCGAAAACAATTGGGAAAAACACTTCGATAAGAAATTTATTGATTGATTTATTAATTGAATAATAATCTTCAATTATTATTAATACTTTAAGTGGGTTTTGATTTTTAAGATAATCATCAAAAGTGGTAGTTTTGTTCACTGGAAAAAACTGGCTCATTAAATCAACTAAAAATGATTCAGCGACAACCCTTTCACATTCAAATAAAATATTTTTGTCTTTCTCTTTCTTGAGAATAGGAATTACTTTTTCTTGATCAATTTCATCATGGTCTTCATCAAATTTTGACATCAGTTGTGAGTTTACTAGTACTTTATTTAGATTTTCAGTACCTGTCACTTCTGAAATTGTTTTCAGATGCTCAAATACTTCAAGTAACCAATTATAATTATTTCTTGTTTCTCTAGCTTTGAAAGCTACTGATTCATTTTTAAAATTAATATTA
>JAPLFM010000303.1:0-1466 GCA_026390675.1 Candidatus Kapaibacterium sp.
GTAAATAAGCAAGCAATCCCATTAGCTTTTCGTTATTGTCGGTTGGGTTATTCATAGTTATTTCCTTTAAATTAGATTTATCAATAAGAATGCATTTTTTAGATGTATGTATATTGTAATCATCATACGAATAATTAGCAAGCATAGTTGCATCGATATAACTTAGAGACCTAGATCAGTTAAGATTTTAATTGAGGTTTTTATCTGCCTTGACCGTATCATCTCAACAATTTGGTTTAATAGAAGATACTTTAAATCTGTTACTTGTGATTTCGATGAAAATTTATTTTGTTTTCTCTTTTGAGGGCGATGTACTCTTTGATTAATCAAATAATTTAATTATGTAAATGAATTTTAAAATAGATAAGTTAGTAAGGTCAAAAAGAAAAACATTTTCGATAGAAATATCTAAAAATGCTGAGTTGATAGTAAGAGTGCCAATTCGAGCAACAGATGAATATATTAATAATCTGATTAAAGATAAAGCTGATTGGATAGAAAAACATCTTGTTAAAATGCGGTCTAAAGTAGAGGTGCTTAAAGAAAGAACTTATTCCAACGGAGACAAGATATTATTTCTTGGTATAGAACGTGAAATAGTTAATAATTTCAGTGGCAAACATACTTTGAAATTAAATGGAAATCAATTTGAACTTAGTAGTAGCAGTATTGAAGTTTCAAAAGTTTTGTTTGAAAGATGGTTTAAAAAAGTAGCTAAAGATACCATTTTAAGTAGAGCAATACATTATTCCAAAATAACCGATTTACAGTTTACTGATTTTCATATTACTAGCTCTCATACTCGCTGGGGTTCGTGTAGTGCTAAAAACAGTATTAATTTTACTTGGCGTTTAATCATGTCACCACTAGAAGTAATAGATTATGTAGTAATTCACGAATTAGCTCATATCAAACAAAAAGATCATTCTATAAATTTTTGGCGGCTAGTTGCTAAGTTTGATCCAACTTATAAAAACAAAGTTAAATGGCTAAAAGATAACGGATATTTATTAAACTTATAAATTTAGTTTGTACTTTTTGAAGAAATAAAACTTTTTATTTCTTCGGTTGAAAAGCTAACAAATATCCAAATAATAACTACAATTAATGGTCTAAGTCCTATACTACCATATTTATTAAATATGTTATTTAGTATATCAAAAAACTTAAATAGAAAGTCTGTACCATCAATTTGATTAATCATTTCGCCTTTTGAATTAAGAATTATATCTTTCAATTCATTATTTATAACTGAAACTATAAATTTAATTACAAAAAACAAATTAACCATAAAAATACCCAAAAGAAAAGGTTTTGTTTTGGATTTAAAAGGCTTAATTAATGCAATCATTAAAGAAAAGAAAAGCACATTTGGGAGAATGAAATGTGTTCTTATGTCACTGATTACATAAGTAAAATTAGGATTTAAAGTGAGATTATTATCATGTCTTGAAAATAGGATTAAA
>JAPLFM010000303.1:1489-35032 GCA_026390675.1 Candidatus Kapaibacterium sp.
TTAAATTAAAATTATCAGGGAATAACTTTAAAGTTTCGCTTTTGCCAAATAAATTTATAATGAAATTTCCAGTATTAGCCAAACCACCACAAATTAATTCTTGTAGCATATTACCAAACCAAAAAAGCAAAATAAAAGAGAAAATAAATACTAAAGCAAACTTAAAAATTCTATTGTGGAATATCTTGTTTAACATTCTTCTTGTTCATCCATTTAATCCATAACAACCAAAGCCCAAATTCAATAATTACAATTGCAAAAGGGAAAATATCATTATGAAATACGTCCATATAATCGTGGTGTCTATAACCAATGTAAAAAAGTGCGGCTATTCTTAATAAATTAACAAAATAAAGAATTGAAGAGCCAATAATCAGTGCAGGAAGTTTATTAAGTAAAGATGATGGAAAAGCAATTATAGCAAAAATGAAAATTAATATAGGTTCAGTGCCATCGCAACCAAAATTAACATTTACTCTAAAATCTTGAACCATCATAAAATTATCAGCAAATATTAAATCTTTATAAAAAAGTTTTAAAATTGGACCACAAATTTTAATTTCACTAAAAGCAAAGCTATTAGCAATGTGATTTAAGTATCCTAAAGCAGCAAAAGTGTAATACAAACTGGTTAAAATTCCAAAAATTAACACAAACTGTATCATATTGAACCTTTTTTCATCAATATTTTTGAATAATCTTTTCATAATGAAGTTTAATGCAATTAAAATGCCAAAAACGAAATAATTGTAAATCCATAAATAATTACTTTTATATAATTAAACTTATATGTATATTTGATAAATTTAAAAATAATATTCATAAAAAAGGGAAATATGAAAAAACTAATTTACTCAATAATAACATTTGTATTGATTTCTACAATTGTAATATCTGCTCCAATACGTAAATCTGACTCTACTGAACTTTTAAAATTCTATACTGCAACTGGAAGTGGAGCTTGGAAAGTAACTACCAATTGGAGATCGGACAAACCTGTTAGCACTTGGTTTGGTATAACAACAGAAGTAAAAGACATAAGCGGTGTACCGACTGAAGTCGTTACAAAAATAAATTTGAGAGCAAATCAATTAGAAGGAGAGCTTCCAACTAATTTAGTTTTACCTGATTTACAAGTTCTAGATTTAAGTTTCAATAATCTTGTAGGTAGAATCCCTAAATATTTTATGAACAAATTAGTTACTTTAGATTTGAGCACTAATTCATTTGTTAATGGAGTTCCTGATTTAAATAGTTATTACCCAGTATTAGAAAATCTTATTGTATTTAATAATCAAAAGCTAGGTGGAACATTTGCAAACCAAACTATTAACACCTTAAAACAAATAAATATTGGTGGAAATGAAATTGGTGGCACTTTACCACTTTTAAACTTACCAAATCTTGAAGTTTTAGAATTAAGTAAAAATGCATTTGATGGAGAAATTCCTGCATTTGTTCTACCAAAACTTAAAGTTTTGAATTTAGCTGAAAATTACCTTACAGGTAGCCTCCCAGCAATGACAATATTAGTTATTGAGGATATTAATTTAGCAAGAAATCAATTTACTGGTAATTTCCCTAGTATAGGTTTAAATACATTGAAAAATATTGATATTAGGGGTAATCAGTTTAGTGGAAGTTTGGGTGATATAAATTTACCAAATTTAGAAACTTTTATAGCATTTGACAATGATTTTAATGGTCCAACACCTAAAATTATTGCACCTAATCTATTAGAACTAAATATAAGCTTAAATAAATTCTCTGGTAAAATGAATTCAATAACTGCTCCAAAATTAAAAATTCTTGATGTAAGTAGCAATTTGATTACAGAACTAGCTGATTTAAGTAATTTTAAATCATTAACTTCTTTTATAGCAACTAATAACAAACTAACATTTGAAAAATTAGGATCTTTGCCAACAGTTGGTAAAACAGCTTATTCTCCACAAGATACGATTTTACCTTTAGATAGAGTTGTTAGTGGAACAGATTACACATTAACTGTAAATTTAGGTGGAAGTAATTTGATATATAAATGGTATCAAAGCAAGAAAGTAATTGCAGGGCAAACTACAAATTCATATAAAACTACAGTATCTAAAGCTGGAGCAATTTATTGCGAAGTAACTCATAAAACAATTTTAGGTTTAACCCTTACTTCTGTTTCAAGAGATCCTGCCTCTATTGCATTTTCAAATGAAGAATTTGGAAACTTGTTTCAATTTGAATCTTTTCCAAATCCAACAACAAACAAGTTAAATGTTAAAATATCAACTTTAGCATCTTTAAATCTTAGCTTTGAGTTGTTTGATGCTAATGGTAGTTTGGTTAATAATTTTGGAATTAGCCAAGTATCTAATAATTTTGCAAAAGAAATTGATTTGTCAGGTTTAACATCAGGCTCATACTTTTTAAAAATTTCAAATGGTATTAATAATTTCACATCTAAAATTGTTAAAAATTAAATTATTTTAAATTATTTTTAAGGCTATCTTGCTTAATTGTAGGATAGCTTTTTTTATTTTAATAAATTTGTATTATAATTTATTCAGATAACTATAGTTTTAATATGAAAATATTTGCAACCCTTATATTATTAGTTTTAACTTGTAATATTTATTCGCAAGAGTACAAAGATTTAATCCCTTTACCAAAAGCATATTTTGAAAGGTCAGGTACTTTTGTTGTACAGCCTGAGATTCAAATTGCTTATGCTTCCAAAACAAACCAAAGCTCTGGCGAAAGAAAAGCAATAGAATATTTAAAATCTAATTTTCAGAAATACTTAAGTATTAAATTTTTAGAAGTAGAATTTAAAGATATTGATAAAACCAAAAGTACAATCTATATTTCAATCAAAAACACAAATCAATTTTTTGATAACTTCACTACAAAACAGAAACCTTCAACCTTTCAAACAATAAATGAAAAGGAAGGATATTGTTTGGATATAGATTTCAATGAAATTGTTATCTCTGGAGTTGATGAAGCTGGCTTAATGAATGCTGCAAGTACTTTAATTCAATTAATCGATAAAACATCAAACGTTACTAAAGTCAAATCGGGAAATATTATTGACTATCCAAAATACCAAGATAGGTGGATATTTTCTCAGCATAACCTACGAGGTGCAAATGCTATGACTCAGTTAGAACAACTTGCCGATACAATGGTTTACCGCAAACTGAATGGGATACAACAAAATGATTGGAAATATAATGCTCTTAAAGATCAACCAAAGTATTATTTCGATAGTGTTACAAGATTTAAAAATTATTTTATAAATCGCAATATTGAAATTATACCAGGTTTAGCTGGTATTGGTTGGTCTGATGGGATACTATATAATGATCCCAATCTTGCAGAAGGTTTGAAAACTTCAGTAGATTATATCATAGAAAAAGATACAGCAAGATTAATTACTGACCCAAAAGCTGTTTTAAACAATGGTGGATTTGAAACAATTGGTGGTAATGGTAAATTTTCAGATTGGTCTTGGTATGATGAGCAGTATGTTAGTCAAGATAAAACTGTTTTTCATTCTGGCTCTGCTTCTGCTTTATGCACTAATTTTGATGGAGGTAATTGTAGATTTAACAAAAGTATTACTTTCCAAAAAGATAGAGGTTATCTTTTATCTGCTTGGGTAAAAACTGAAAATTTTAAAGGAGATGATCTTAGACTTTTTGCTTATGCAAAAGAAGATGACGGAAATTATAGAGCAATAACTTTTACAAGTATTGGTGTTGCAAACACTTCAAAAAATTGGGTAAAACTTGAAGTAACTTTTAATTCGCTCAAATACACATCTATTAATTTATACGTAGGAGTTTGGGGAGCTAACCAAGGTAAGTTATGGATTGATGATATTGAATTAAAGGATATAGGATTGACTAATATATTACGTAGAAGTGGCACTCCGTTAACAGTAGTAAATAAAGTTACTAAAGTAAATATGACTGAAAATAATGATTTTGAAAAAGTAGAAGATAAATTACTTAGTTCGAATTATGGACCTTACCATCAAGCACCAACATTCAAGATTAAACAAGGTGGATTGATAAAAAATGGAGATATACTTACTATTAGTTCATACCATCCATTTACAGCAGTTAGCGATGAAAATGGTAATGGTTCAGTTATGGTTTGTGTTTCTGAAGATACTCTATATAAAATTCTTAACTCTCAAATGAAAGATTTATATAATTTATACAGTTATAAAAAAGGACTATTTGGACAAGATGAAATAAGAAACATGAATTGGGATGATGCTTGCTTGAGTAGAGCTTTATCTCCTGCAGATTTACTTGGTGAAAATATTACAAAGTGCTATAATATAGCAAAATCAATAAACAAAGATATTGAAACATTTATGTGGAGTGATATGGTTGATTCTTTACATAATGCATATAAAGATTATTATTTAATAAACGGCGACCTTAAAGGAGTTTGGAATAAAATCCCAAAGGATATTACAATAGTAAATTGGAATAGTAAAATGGTAGCATCACTTAAATTCTTTGATAATTTAGGTTTTTCTCAAGTATCTTCACCATATTATGACGTAAAAAATACTGTAAATATTAGATCTTGGAGAATTGCTCAAGAGAAATTCAATAAAATTAAAGGTATGATGTACACTACTTGGGGTGGGGATTATGATTTTCTAACACCTTTTTCATATTACGCTTGGGGAGCTGGACCAAATTATAATTTTACTCCTTTAGATATTTTAGAATCAAAAAATGACACATTGCATTTTAATTTAAATATATTAAAAGATCCTTATGATATTAATGATAAGATTGATTCTTCCAGATTATATATTCAATATACTTTAGCAGGAAGTTTGAAAATAGAAGAGTTTAAATTAAATGCAAATTCAAATATTTTTAATATTAATATATTAAATAAATATAAAGATTTAAATATTAATTATATAAATTATAAATTTAAATCAACTAATGTGCAAGGTATAACTAACTATTCACCTAATTATATTTTATATTTTCCAACTAAATCAATTATAAATAATAATATTTCTGAGTTTAAAATAAAACCCAATCCAGCAAAAGAATATATTGAAATTTGTTCATTAAATATTTATAATTATCATTATGAATTAATTGATTTAAATAGTAATATAATATTAAATGGTAATTTGGATAAAGAAACTAATAAAATATATTTAGATAATGTTGCAAGTGGAATATATATAATAAATATTATTTCAAACGGAATAAATATAAATTCAGAGAAGATTATAATTACAAAATAATTTTATTTTATCAAATTATATTAAATAAAATATGGCAAGAGTTTGTCCTCATAACCCCATACTTGTCCATGTTTTGGATTATTATTTTTTGAAAGTTTGGCAACATAAAAGACATTGTTTTTATTATATTCTAATATATTAATTATATTTTTTTTAATTTCTTCATATTCGTCTTTAAGACCTTTTGGATGGTCGCCCCAAGCAATAATTATATTATTACACTTTGCAGTAAATTTTTTAATTGTAGCCAAATTATCTTTGTCAATTATATTAATACCTGAGACTGAAAGTAGGTGGGAATATGTTTCGTAATAAGGAATTAAATTAAGTATAATAATATTCCCAATATTATTAAGCTGAATATATTTGTGTTTATTTTTAAAAATATAATTTGTTACATTATAAACAGTTTTATCTGAAATATCTTTTGTAGCCCTACTAGGATTTTTAAGAATTACAATTATACTTTCATCAGAACTTTCATCAATTGTTAATGAAAGCCATAATCTTTTGTTTTCATTTATAATTCTTTTTTCAGATGTTTTGATTACAAAACTAGGATGTTTGTAAACTGGTTTTGCCATTTTAATATAACTATATTTACTTAGTAAAAATGTTTACTATCTCAACTATTTATAAATCAAATGTTGTTATTCTAATTCTATAATAACACTATCTTTTTCTACAACTGAACCTTCAGCAAGTTTAATACTTTTTACAATACCAGAAGTAAGTGAAGCAATAGCATTTTCCATTTTCATAGCTTCAATAATAACAAGCTTATCCCCTTTTTTAACTTCATCGCCAACTGCACAGTTAATTTTAACAATCAATCCTGGCATAGGAGATTTGATTGAGCCTCCCTTAGCACCAGCTCCAGATTTAACTTGCATATACTTTTCAAATTCAGCAGTAGATTTGTCTTTTACATTAAAATTATAAGTAAAAGAATTATGCAGAAGTTTGAATCCTTCATCTGTTTTCTTCATTTGAACATGCATAATTCGATTATTCACTGACAATGAATAAACTCCTTTACCATAGTTCTTTAAGATTTTAATGTTATATTCATTGTTATTAACTAAAATGAAATTGTCATTATATACAACATCTAAAATTTTATCGCCATTATTTATTACTAAATCTCTGTTCATTTTCTTACTTTAACTTGTTATTTAATTTAAATTGCGAATTGCCAATTGATTAGCTTTCCAATTATTAATTTTTGGTGTTGGGTCTTTAACTACATTTTTATTTTCGTTTTTCGTAAATAAGAATGCTGCAACTGCTGTTAATTCCTCTTCAGGTGCAATTCGTCTTTGTTTTAATTTTTCAAAATCAAAATGATTTGGAATATATCCAGTATCAAAATATCCGTTCCTAAAGGTTTCATCTTCCATTACTTCAATCAAAAAAGGAATAATTGTGTTAAATCCTATAACTCTATAATCTTTTAATGCAGCAATCATTTTTGAAATTGCATCTTCTCTATTACTTCCCCAAGTTATTAATTTAGCAAGCATTGGATCAAAGTGCATGGATACTTCTGTACCAGTTTCGATACCTCCATCTACCCTAACACCACGTCCAACTGGGCTTCTTAAATAATCAATTGCACCAAGATCGGGCATAAAATTTTCTAATGGGTCTTCAGCATAAATACGACATTCAATAGCATGCCCTTGCAAATTTACATCTTCTTGAGTAAAACCAAGTGGATAGCCAGCTGCAATTTTAATTTGCTCTACTGCCAAATCTAGACCACAAATAATTTCAGTTACAGGATGCTCTACCTGAAGCCTAGTATTCATTTCAAGAAAATAGAAGTTCTTATTAATATCCAACAAAAATTCTATTGTCCCAGCATTAACATACCCACAAGCTTTTGCAGCATCAATTGCAACTTTGCCCATTGCTTGTCTAATCTCTTCTGTTAATATATTAGATGGAGCTTCTTCAATTACTTTTTGATGCCTTCTTTGAATAGAACAATCTCTTTCGCCCAAATATACATAATTACCGTGTTCATCACCTAAAATTTGAATTTCAATATGCTTTGGATTAATTACATATTTTTCCATATAAACTAAATCATCACCAAAAGATTTAATTGCTTCTCTTTGAGCACCTTCATAATTTTCAATTAAATCTTCTTCTCTTTCAACCAAACGCATTCCTTTTCCACCGCCACCTGCAGCAGCTTTCAATAGGACAGGATACCCTATTTCAGAAGCTTTTCTTTTAAATTCATTCATATCAGTAGCTTTTTGGTTGTAACCGGGTACAATTGGAACACCTGCTTTTAACATAAGCTCTCTAGCACCAGTTTTAGAACCCATAACAGTGATAGCATGAGCTTTAGGACCAATGAATTTTACACCTGCATCTTCGCAAGCTTGTGAAAACCCACCATTTTCAGAAAGGAAACCATAGCCAGGGTGAATTGCTTCTGCACCACAAGTTCTTGCAATCTCAATTATTTGGTCAATATCTAAATAGCCACTTTTTGGAGTTTCTGCTTGAAGTTGGTAAGCATAATCTGCAAAATGAACAAAAGGCATTTCTCTATCAACTTCGTGGAAAATAGCAACTGTTTCAATATTAAGGCATTTAGCAGCTTGCATTATTCTAATAGCGATTTCACCTCTATTAGCAATCAAAATCTTTTTAAACATTTTATTTTCTTTTTAAAACTTAAATTTATTTAGTCATTTTTATAAGTGTAATTTACTAAAAATATAAGAATTAAAAAATGATGTAGTTTAGAAGTTATGCAAAATTATAATTATACAACATTCAGAATACAAGTTAAGTTAAATCTTAAATTTATTATTATGACTATCTACCTACTAATTTGAAAGCATGTGACCAATTCCCAGTTACCACACCATGAGTAATCCAAAGCATAGCAAATGGTTCAAGCAATCTTGATTGTTCAATATTTCCAAGGTCGTGAGTGTTCCAATTGAAAGCATCTAAAAATCCTGCTACAATTTTTTTTGCTTCAATATCGTTCCCAGCAATAAACATATCAAGTTTAGCACCATCAATCATTCCATTTGTCATATAAGAAGCTGTTATAATATTAAACGCCTTTACTACTTTTGCTTCAGGTAACCATTTTTGAATTTGTTCACCAGCAGAATCATTAAAACCTAATGCTAGTTTAGGCACGCCACTACTAAATTCAAGTGGATTTACTACATCAACTAATATTTTGTTTTTAAAATTATTTACACCTGAAAGATTTATTGCAGATTCTGTTCCTGACCATATTGTACATAGAAACAAAACATCACCAAAATCTGCTGTATCAGCAAAAGTTCCAATTTTACAAGTGGGATTTTCATTAGACCATTTAAGAACTTCTTCTTTTTGAGTATTTCTTGTACCAAGCATAACTTCATAGCCTAATTTAAGAAAACCAATTGCCAATGTTTGACCTACATTACCAGATCCTAAAATTCCTATTTTCATTTAAGACTCAATTTTAATATATGTATTTTTGAAAAAATATAATCACGATTTATTTGTATTTTTGTTTTGAACTTTATGTATCTTAATAATTCATTAAAAGAAACATTGCATATTAAAACAAAAAAACTTATTTTGTTTTAATTCATATTTCCCAATGGAATCTTTATATATTGAAAATTGAAAATAAACATAGCGACGAGACTTCACTTGTTCCTAGATTAGGCTTATTTACAACTTTAGCAATTGTAATAGGAGCTGTAATAGGCTCTGGAATATTTAAAAAACCAGCATTAATGGCTTCAGAACTTGGTTCTTCAGAGTTATTAATTGCTGTATGGGTTATAGCTGGGATAATTACATTATTCGGAGCTTTAACAAATGCAGAAATTGCTGGAATAATAACTGCAACAGGAGGTCAATACATATTTTTTGAAAAGATGTATGGCAAATTTTTTTCATTTCTTTATGGTTGGGCAATATTTGCAGTAATACAAACTGGATCAATTGCATCAATTACTTATGTCTTTGGTGACTATTTTCAAGCACTGGTACCCCTATTCCGTTTTTCTAAAGAAATTGAAATGTCTTTTATTTTACATATACCATTTATTGGTAATATATTACCTTTAGAAAATATTGGAGTTAAGCTCGTAACAATGCTTACAATATGTATTTTAACATTTATTAATTATTTTGGAGTGATGTTTGGAGGAGGAATTGCAGGTTTCTTTACATCAATGAAAATAATTGCAATGCTGATTTTAGTTGGATTTGGTTTTATGTATGCTGGTGGTACAGTACATAATTTCACTTCAACTATTAATGGTTTTCATTATTCAGGTGGTGCATTTGCTGGCTTTATTGCAGCTCTTTCTGGTGCATTTTGGGCTTATGATGGTTGGAATAATATCACATATATAGCCGGAGAAGTAAAAAACCCACAAAAAACAATTCCAATTGCTTTGTTTGTAGGGACTGTAATTATAATCGCAATTTATTTATTAATCAATTTTGCTTATTTATATGTAATGCCAATTGCTGAAATGTCAAAATCAACTTTAGTTGCTGCTGATGTTGCTCGAAAAGCAATAGGTAATTTTGGAGCTGGGTTTGTATCAATAGCTGTTCTAATTTCTACATTTGGTACATCAAATGGTACAATTATGGTAAGTGCAAGGGTTTATTTTGCAATGGCTCGAAAAGGTCATTTTTTCAAAAGAATTGGTAAAATTCATCCTAAGTATTTAACACCTGCCAATGCTCTTATTTTACAAGCGTTTTGGACTTGCATATTGGTTCTAAGTGGTACATTTGATACATTAACAGATATGCTAATTTTTGTAAGTTGGATTTTCTATGCAATAGGTGCTTATGGTGTTTTTGTTTTAAGAAAAAAAATGCCTGATGTTGAGAGACCATACAAAGTTTGGGGCTATCCTTACATCCCAATTATTTTCATTGTATTTGCTTCTGCATTTGTTGTTTTAACTTTATGGAATGATATTTCTGCATATATTAATGGTCAATCTCAAATAATAAACTCAATTTTTGGTCTATTCTTAGTAGCTTTAGGAATTCCATTTTATTTGTATTTTGAAAGAAAAAGTTTGAAAGGCGACAAAGAGTCGTAGTTTAGTCAATTAAGGAAAGGAGTTTATGCTATGGCGGCAGAAATTTTGACAATTCACTCTGTTACTCCAGAGATGAGAAAAATTGATATAGTAGTTACAGCAATCAAAAATGGTGCAGTAATTTTATATCCAACTGATACAGGATTTACACTTGGTTGTGATTTATCCAACAAAAATGCTATCGAAAAGATAAGACAAATAAGAAACTTAGAAACAAGTAAATCAATGACTTTTTTATGTGATTCATTATCTAATGTTTCTGAATTTGCCAAAGTGTCGAATGTGGCATATCGTACTATTAAAGGGCTAATTCCTGGACCATATACTTTTATTTTGCCAGCATCGAAATTAGTTCCTAAATACGCTCAAGATCCGAAAAAGAATACTGCCGGAATTAGAGTTCCTAATAATGTTTTATCTCAATTACTTTTAAAAGAATTAGGCAATCCATTGATTTCAATAAGTGCAAAGACAGAAAATGGTACTGATCCTGAAGATATAATAGAAAGCTATTCTAAGCTTGTAGATATTGCTGTAGCTTGTGAAGCTTATAGTTTTGTAGGTGAATCTACAATAATTGATATGACTAGCGATACTGATCAATTTGAAATTGTTAGAGAAGGAGCTGGAATGGCAAAAGCCAAAGAGTTCATTGTTTAAACAAAAAGTTAGTTCAAATTCATTTTAATAGCCATTCGTTTTGAATGGCTATTTTTTTAAATACTCTTAATTTGTTTTTATAAATTTTTCAAATTTAGTGACTTTATCATTATATAATTTTATAATATAAAAACCATTTATTAAATTTATTAAATTAATTTCTTGATTTCCTGAAAGTTCTTTTTGACTAATAACAACTTGTCCTAATCCATTTAAAATATCTATAGAATAATTATTTAAGTTAGAATTAATTTTTAGAGAATTAATAACTGGATTAGGGTTTAAGGAAAAATCTATTTTGGTTACATCATCAATAGAAGTTAATGAATTAAGGCAATTTGTAATATTTGATTTATATTCATTTTTGTTTTTAGCACCAGCAATACATATAAAACAAACTTTAGATTCTCCTTGCTTTAATTCTCCGGGATATCTCATTCCCACAATACCGCTAATATCTGTTATAGCAGTTTCCTGAAAAGTTGTCCCACTATTTAAAGCTTTAATAATATCAGTATCCGAATAGTCGTGATTTGAATTTAAATTAGCTAGTTGAGCTATAGCACCACTTTCATAAGATGTAACTGCAGTACCAAATGTTATTGTGTCATTTACAGCTTTAACATAATTTGCAGCTGTATTTATTCCCTTTATTTTCACAGGAATAGATTCGTCGAATAGCTCTGCTTGATTTTTAGTATAGCCAAACTCATATCCAACATCCCAATCCATTTTATATCCGATTGATAAGTTATTAAATACTTTTGAAGATTTATTGGTAGCTTTAATTTCTATTTTTGTAAAACCATTATTACCTGTTGGTGTATAAATTTTTTGTTGAATTTCAATTGAATCTGAGTTGTCAAATTTACCAATAACTTTAATACTTTGCAAAGGAGCTAAATATGGTTCAGAATATTTAAAATCATTACTTTCATTTCCAAAACCATTATTTGCACTTAAAACATTTTTATCATTAATTGTTGCAACTAAACCACCTTCATATAAAGCATCACCAAATCCATTTAATGAGAATCCATAACCCTGTCTATTTTCAAATGAAGTATTAAATCCAAAAGTTCCTGCAATCCCTGCTGAAAAAGTAATTGCATCATTTTTAAATGTAAGAACTTCAGGGATTGGATTAAAATCAACAAAAATCAAATCTCTATAGTTGTTATCTGCAGTAATATCAATTCTATAAACAAATTTACTAGTACCAATACCATTAACTTTTAGCAAAAAAGGTCCTAAGTCAAAATCTTGATTAGCTTCAATTTTACTGTAATTTACTTCGTCTAAAAGTATAGATGCAGCACTTGTATCTTCTGCCCAAGCTAAACTAAGTTTGAATTTTACATTACTTGCACCACCTAATACATTTTTTGATTTTATTAGTAATTTTACTTCATCTCCGATTGAATAATACTGTTTGGTTTGACCATTCATATCAAGTATAAGTACTTCTTTTCTATGAAAGCCAGGATGTGAAAAAGGATCTATTTCAAGTGCCTTTTGGAGATTTAACCTACCAGGCATCTTGTTTTTGTTATTAATATTAATGCTTGAAATATCATCAGTTGACTGTCTAATATGCTGAATAGCTTGTAAGGCATTGAGATTTGGGAATTGAGATCGAACTATTCCTAAAGCACCTGCTACCACAGGTGAAGCAAACGAAGTTCCACTTGAACAGTTGGTATAACCAGTTAAAGTATTTGCAAGTGATACATTCCCAATTCCTTGAGCAAGTATATTGCAATGTGAGCCAAGGCTAGTATTTGAAGTTAACAAATCATCTTCATCAACTTCTCCAACACCTAATGCACCAATAAGACCGCCAGGATAACGGGTTCTATATTTATCCAAATTTATATTACCTTCAATGTTACCTGAAACAGATACAACAGCTAAATTTTTAGCTACAGCATAATCAAGTACATTCTGATAATAAGTAGAATAATTTGGATTTTTCCTATTTGCCCAACTGCAATTAACAACAGAAAATCCTTTTTGGGCGGCAAATAATAATGAAGTGTATCCAGCTCCTAAAGAAGTCTTACCAGTTTTAGCAATTTTAAGAGGAAAAATACTACATCTTCCTGCTATGCCAGCCATACCTAAACCATTATCAAAAGTTGCTCCTATTATCCCTGCAGTTAAAGTTCCATGATCATCGTCATTTCTTGTGTTAGACCAATCAAATTGATTTTCAGGAAAAAAGTTATATCCATTATAGTTATCTATATACCCATCTTTATCATTGTCATTTCCATCAATTGGATCTTTTTCATTTACCAAAAGAGACCCTTTAATATCATCATGGTTTTGGTTGGTTCCATCGTCACTTATTCCAATTATTATTTTTGGATTACCTTGATTAACTCCCCAAGCTTCAAATACTTTTGAATTGAAAAGCACTCTTTGCTGACTTGTTTTTGGATCATTTGGTATAAATTGCTTTTGAATTTCTTGTAATCCATAAGGCTCTGCATTTTCTATTTTAGAATATTTCCTTTTTAAGTAAAAACAAAATTTATTTGGGTCAATATTACCTTTGTAAGAAATTACAAAAGTTCTCAAAAGTTTTTCTTCAGATTTTAATATTGAATTATTTTCAATATTGTTTAGTTTGAAAAACCTATTACCACTATTCATCAGTTCTGTTTGAAATGCCTTTAATATTTGTTCTTCAATTATAATATCAGGATCGTTTAGGATTTGACTTGCTGAAACTGAGTCATACACTCCTTTTTCAAACTGAACTATTGCTGTATTGGCAAGTATTCCTTTGAATTTGTATTCAGATTGTTCTTTCCAATCAGCTGAGCAAATTCCAAAATTTAATAATGTAAAAAGAATATAAGATAATGTTTTATTCATATAAATTTGAATTTTATGTTTAATGTTTAAGAAATAGACAAATAAATGAAAAAAAAATTTTAGTCGAATGAGGCTTAATAGGTTTATTAAATAAATGAAATAAAAATTATTAAGATTTAATTAAAATAGTTGCTATTTTTGTAATTAATTCTATAATTTTTAATGGTATAATATGCAACCAGTAATTCCATTTTATATTAATGCAACATTCCAAGCTTTGGTTTTTCTTTTGTTTGTTTATTTGCTATATAATGTAAAACAAATTTATCAAGATACAAAAAAGATCCCTGTAATTTTTGGAACTATTCTGATAATGTGGTTAGTAACTCAGTCTGTATTAGCTTCATCTGGGTTTTATCTCAATGACAAAGGATTCCCCCCTAGATTTGTATTTGCGGTTTTGCCACCATTTCTATTTATTTTATATTTATTCTTTTTCAAAAAAGATTTTTTAAAGAAACTTGATTTAGAGCAATTAAACTATATTCATACAAGTAGAGTAGTAGTAGAAGTTGTATTATTATGGCTTTTTCAAATTCATTTAGTTCCTCAACAAATGACATTTGAAGGAACTAATTATGATTTGATGATTGGTATCACAGCTCCTTATATTACTTATTCATTTTATGCAAACAAACTTAGTAAAAGACTTTACATAGTTTGGAATATTGCTGGTGTCGCCATGTTACTAAATGTTGTAATAGCAGGAATACTTTCTGCACCAACAGCAATTCAAAAATTCAATTTAGACCAACCAAATATAGGTATTTTAATGTATCCATTTATTTGGCTAGCTTGTTTTATTGTGCCTTTAGTTTTCTTTATTCATTTTGTTACAATATGGCGAATAATTAAAGAAGGCAAAAACTCATAGGATATTGGGTTTGTTTTAAATTGTTAAATATTTTAAAAAATAGAAACTAATCATAAGTTTTAAACGTATCTAAAATATTATTTATTCAGAAATATATTAAAATGGCTAAAAAATCAAAAAAAGCAAGTGAACCAACAGGTATTGCAGCAATTATTGCTTGGTTTCGAACTTTATTGGGTGCAATTGTAGTAGTAATGTTAATTAATGGGGCGATAGTAGCTTCTTTTGTAGTTCCAACTGCATCAATGGAACGTACTGTAATGACAGGTGATTTCCTTTTTGTGAATAAATTTATCTATGGTCCAACTACTCCTCAAGTGGTACCATTTATAAATATGCCTTTACCTTTTTACAAGTTCCCAGGATATAGAAAACCTAAATTAAGCGATGTTATAGTTTTCATTTACCCGGGCAATAGAGACGAAATAGAACCAAGTGTTTTTAATTACTATTTAAAAAGATGTTGTGGTACTCCTGGTGATGAAATTCAACTTAAAGACAAACAACTTTTTGTAAATGGAACCAAAATTCCTTTAGCTCCTAATGGTGTTTATATTCCAGAATTACCAGATCATCCTGCAAATTTCCCTTTTGGCAATGATTTCTCTAGAGATAATTATGGGCCTCTCCGCATACCTAAAGCTGGGGATGTAATTAAAATTAATCCTGAAAACTTAAGAGTGTGGGATGTATTAATCAAAAGAGAAGGTCATGAAGTAGTTTCAAACGGTAGTGAAATTCAAATAGATGGTAAAGTGGCTACAAGCTATACTGTTAAAAGAAATTATTACTTTGGTATGGGTGATAATAGAGATAATAGTGAAGATAGTCGTTCTTGGGGATTTATTCCTGAAGACAATATCATTGGTTCTCCAATGTTTGTATATTGGTCATGGGATACAAATTTACCATTGATTTCTGAATTCTTTACAAAGCTTACAACTATTAGATGGTCTCGAATTGCTACTATAATTAGATAATTATGCAAGCCATTAATTCCTCTTTTAAAGGCAATCGTAAATATTACTGGCTTCAGTTTACGATTGCCTTTTTTGTTTTAATAATTTTAATTACTTTTATTAAAGTATTTTATTTAGGCTTTTACAGAGTCGGTTCATCTTCAATGTTACCAACTCTTCAAATTGGTGATATGGTTTTGGTTGATAAGCATTATTATAAACAAAATGGTTTAAATAAAGGAGATATTGTTTTTTTTCATCAAAACAATACTAATAAGGACTTGGTTAAAAGGATTTTTGCTATTGAAGGCGATACAGTCTTATATCTTAATGATAATTTATTTGTAAATAACTTAGACTTTACAAATAAAGATGAATTTAACGAGAAATGGTTAAGCAAATACAAAAAAGTTATAGTAGAAAAGGGTAAAATATTTTTAGTAGGCGACAATTTAAATATAAGTTCAGATTCAAGAGATTGGGGAACAATAGAAGAAAGTGAAATTCTTGGTAAAATTTCATTCATTTATTTTTCAAAAGATAGCAATGGCTTTCATTTTGATAGAATAGGAAACAATTTATATTAATGTACGGATTATATTTACATATTCCTTTTTGTCAGAAAATTTGCTACTATTGTGACTTTTTTGTTGATAAAAATCTTGATTTGGTTCAAGCTTATGTAAATGCTTTATGTAAAGAAATTGAAAGGGAAATGCTTGGATATAATTCAAAGCCCAAACTATCAACTATATATATTGGTGGTGGCACACCATCATTGCTTAGCCCAAATCAAATGGAACAAATAGTTAATGCTTTGGTTAATAATTTTGATTTAAGCGAATTAGAAGAATTTTCTATGGAATCTAATCCTGGTTCTGTTTCTTTAGATACTTTAAAGGAGTACAAATCTTTTGGGATTGATAGGCTTAGTATTGGGGTTCAGTCTTTTGTAAAAAGAGAGTTAGGCTTTTTAAAAAGAAATCATTCGCCCAAGAAAGCAATCAAAGCAATTGAAGATGCACACAAAGCTGGGTTCAACAATATCAATCTGGACTTGATTTTTGCTGTCCCAGGTCAAACTAATGAATCGTGGCAGTATTCTTTACAAACAGCTTTTAATTTGGGAACAACACATTTATCTACATATAGTTTGATTTATGAAGAGGGTACACCACTTTATAAAGCTTGGAAGAATGGAAAAGTAGCTAAAACAAGCGATGATGATGATGCTGATATTTATGAGCTTACAATTAATGAAGCTTCAAATTTTGGTTTTAAACAATACGAAGTTTCTAATTTTGCTAAATATGAACTATATTGCAAACATAATTTAGGAAGTTGGCAGGGATCTGAATATTTTGCATTTGGTGCTTCGGCTCATGGACACCTTGATAATAAAAGATTTTGGAGAGTTAAAAATCTAAGTGAATTTATCTCCTTTAATAATAAAAATAAAACAACAATAATCGGCGAAGAGATTATTTCATTAAAAGGAAGAATTGAAGAATCTATTTTTTTAGCTTTAAGATCAACTGGAATTGACATTTTAAAACTAAATACTAAATTTAATTTAGACTTAGCTAAAGTTTTTGAAAAAGAAATCGAATATTACATTAAGAATGATTGCGTTATTTTAGAAAACAATTTGATAAAGCTAACTAGCAAAGGATATGCTATTTGTGATAGCATTACATTATCTTTTGTTAGTAAAATAGAAAATTATTTAGAAAAGAACTTAAAATCTCTTAACTTGCATAATATAAATTAGCACGAGAAAAGAATGAAACGAACATTATCTGTTTTCTTTAATATTGATAGAACTTATGTTACTATTACAGAGCCCAATGAAAAGGGAATTGAGCTACTATATCTTAATTCTACCGATACTAATATCGACTTAGAGAACTTAGATGACGATTTTGCTCAAGTAGGTATAGAAGACTTGGAAGCTCTTTTGAAACCTATCGAAATTGAAGTTGATAGAATATGTGTTACTATCCCAGCAGAAAGTGTTTTAGTTTCTCAATTTCCAGGAAGACCTGGGATGGAAGAATCTGAATTGCGCAAACTTGTAAGTTTGGAAATTAGGAATGCTTATCCAACTTTTAACCCAGACGATTTTACATCAAACGTAATTCCACTAGCTCAAAGACAAGATGGACAATCATTGATGCTTGCCGTAATTATGCCTAAGCAAATAATTATGTCTTGTATAGATATTTTAAAAGTTTATGATTTGCCCATAGAAAATATAGAAATTAGCCAGTTAAATGCTCATAGTGCTTTTTTATATAATTATCCAGAAATGATGGATAAAAATGTTATCATAATTGGAGTTCAAGATCAGTTTATGGATGTAAGTGTAATTTCAGCTGGCAAACCTATTTATTATGATTTAGTATCTTTAGGTGATAAATCTGAAATTGGAAATGTTTTTGAAGCTGAATATGAGAAATTGACTAAAACTGCAATTCAAAACATTGATTGTGCTTATTTTTTTGGAACAGGTCTTACCCGAGATATGTATATATCAGTTTGGGAAACCTCAATGCTACTAGGCATTGGTATTGGAAGACTTAATGCATTTAGAATGATTACTACAAAATTAGATTCAAGAGATAGGGAATACTGTTCTAGAACTATGCATATTTATCCACCATGCATAGGGTCAAGTTTTCCTGCTTATCATGAAAAGATCAAATTAAGTTAGAAAATTATGAGAATAATTAGTGGGATTTATGGCGGAAGAAAGCTTTTCCCCAAATTACCAAATTCTGTTAGGCCAACAACCGATTCAAATAAAGAATCAATATTTAATATTTTAACTAATCATATTGATTTTGAAGGCAAAACAATATTAGATTTATTTGCAGGAAGTGGTTCTTTAGGTATTGAATCTTTAAGTAGAGGTGCTTCAAATTGCACTTTTGTAGAAAATGATTTTAATGTTATTAATTCACTTTCAGAATCACTAATCTCTTTAGGAACTATTAAAAACAAATTCGAATTAATTAAAAAAGATGCTTTAAGTTATACTAAATCTTGTAAATCTTCATTTGATTTAATTTTTTCAGACGCACCATATAATTTGAAAGTTTCCAATCAAATCTTAAATGAAATTATCAATAACAATTTACTAAACAAGGATGGTTTGATAATGCTTGAATATGGAATAAATGAAATGGTTCTTCCTCAAAAAAGCTATAAAACAATAAATCAAAAAAAGTTAGGCGAAACTCAATTTTCGATATTTCTAAATTGCTAAATTGAATTTTTTAAGACTAAACTAAATTTTGACCCTTTTCCTATTTCTGATTCAACAAAAATATCTGCGTCAAGATCTCTTGCAGTTCTTTTAGCTATAGCTAATCCTAAACCAGTACCTACAATAAGACCTATAACACTTTTAGATCTAAAAAATGGATTAAAAATACTACCTAGATCATCTTGACTTATTCCTGTACCTTTATCAATAACCTCTATTATAGTATTATCACTATCTTTTATTACATTAATTGTAATTTCTTCCAATTTAGAATATCTAATTGCATTTGTAATTAAGATATTTAACACTATTTTAAGGTTATTTGGATTTAAATAAAGTACTATGTCTTGACTACATTTTAGAACTAAATTGTTTTTTTTGTTGTCAAAATTAATGAATTCATCTATTGTTTTTTGTAGCAGAGAGTATAAATTTACTTCTTTATTTCTAGAGTATTTTGCCTCACTTTCCTGTGAGTTCATTTGTAGTGCATCATCAACAAATTTAGTTAGCAAATCTACTGATTTTTGTATTTTAATTAAATAGTCGTTTACTTTATCATATCTTTCTTTAAGAATTGCAGCTTCAATTACATAAGTTGAAGATAAAATAACTGTCAATGGAGTACGATACTCATGTGAAATCATTGAGATAAAGTTTGACTTTATTTCATTTAAAACCTTTTCTTCTTGAAGTGCTATAAAAGTTTTCTCTTTTTCTAATTTCAAGTCAACTAAAATCAACTCTAAATCTTTAGTTTTTTCTATTACCTTTTGTTCTAAAGAGTCGTTTAATTTTTGTAATTGATTAATTGCATCTTTTCTTTTTCTAATGTTAATTACTACATTAAATAAAGCAAAAAATAAAATACTTAATAATGGTAAATAAAAATAGATTTTTAAATATAAAGGTCTTTCTTTTTCAAAAGTAATTGAACTACCCTTTTCGTCAAATAGACCATAAGAGCTAAGAGCTTGTATCTGAAATCTATGGTTTCCATAAGAAAGTTCGTTGAAATTAATTTTTCTTTCCAAATTCCACTTTGACCAAGACCCATCGTCTAATTTATATCTTATTGGTATTTGATCTTGTTGTCTTTTACCTAAATAAGAGAAAACATTCCAAGAAATTTCAATATTTCCTTTTGAATATAGTGGTGATTTAATTTCTATTTTTGGTAGAGGATTGTGCTCTTCTTTTAAATCTAAAACATTAATACCTAATCCATTTGTTCCAATTACTATGCTATCTTTTTCAATTAAAAATGACCAAATGTTATTTGTTTTTAAACCATTCAGTTTGTTAAAAGGTGTCAAAACATTGTTTTTAAATGAAAAAAGTCCTCTTTTACTTGAAATCCAAAGTTTTTGAGAAAAATTGTCAAATGAAATTTGCATTGCTTCAGTTACATCAAAATCTTTAAAAACCTCAGGATAAGTAACAGAATCATTTTGAATTAAACCCACTGTTTGTTTGCCACCACCAAACCATAAGTTCCCTTTGTTATCTAAACAAAGAGTATAAATTACTGAATTAATTCCATTTGAATGATTCCACTTACTCCATTTACCATTTTTAAGTCTAAAAATACCATTGACTGTACCAAACCATGTTGTACCGTTTTTTTCTACCAAAACATCATAAACTCTATCAGAAGATAAACCATTAGTTTTGTCAAGAGTTTCTATTTTCCCACTTGGTTTAAGTTTGTACGCTCCCTTGCCTCTACTATAACTATTTTTTGACAAAGTCAAAAACCATATATTCCCTTTAATATCTTCTTCAATTTTATGAACTGGAGCTTCGGGGAATCCTTCTTTTTTGCCAAAGTGTTGCCATTTATTTTGACTAAATTTATAAACACCATCAAAGTTGCTCCCACTTGAAACCCATATATTACTTTTACTATCAACTAAAACAGAAGTTAACCCATCTATACTTTTACCATTTATTTTAGAAGTCATTTTAAATTCTCTCTTGTTATTTAAAACTCCCAATCCATGATAAGATGCTAAATATAGATTGTTGGCATTATCCCTACACATTCCATTTATTGAAAGTTGATTCAACTCTTTGACATCATTGTAATAATTCCATTTGCTACTACCTAACCTACATAAAAAGATATTGCTATTATCGTGAGTAAAAAGCAAATTGTTTTTTGTAAATAGTATGTCGCTTGCTACTTGCAACTGATCTGGTGTATTTGGATCTTTTAACTCAATTTTTATATCTTTTTTATTTACTTGGACATTGCCAAGCTTATCAGTAATAAACAATTCATTGTTCAGATTAAGTGCATAAGAACTTATATGATCTGAATATGGAAAAATATTTTTTAAGAATGAATTCTTTTTATTGAAAATCCATATTCCATTATAATCCTGTGGATAATCAACTCTTATATAATAGGAACCAGAATTATCAGCAATTATATCTTTAACCCATAATCTTTTAAAATCAATTTTAAATATTTTTTTCCAAACTTCATTTTCAAAATAGTAAATATTTTTGTTTGTAGTAATCCATAAATTTTTATCGTTACTTTTAAAAATATCTTTAATTGAACCATTTGCTTTTTCACTAAATTTTAAATAAGTTGAAGCCTGTTCATATTTATCTTTACTAGAAGTAAAGTACCAAATATCCTTTTCAGTTTTTAGATCATAGCTTACACCAAAGTAGCTTCCTTCTTTAATTTCTAAAACATGAGAAAAAATTTTACCAATAGGTAACTTTGTTTTCTTAATCCCATATTTAGTGTATTTATAAATGCATTGATTATAATAAAGATTAACCCCGTCATATTCATCTATTTCAATATCACCAATTCTAGAATACGGTAAATTAAAAGTATCTTTTATCAAATTCCATTTATAATTATCATACCAAATCATTCCTTTAGATGTTTGTGCAAACACTGTCCCATTTTTTGTTTCAAAAAGATTAATTATTTGATTTGAAGGAAGACCTGAATATGTTCCAAATGTAGTCCAACGCCATTGTTCCGTTATTTTTTCTTTAATTGAGGAAAAAGGAAGTTCAGCAAAAAGATAATTATAGCTTATCATAGCTATTATTATTAGAATTAGAGTTTTATTTATTTTTAATTTATTCAAACTATCTCATTAATAGGTTCATTTCAATTACCTTTTCTGCAATTTGAACAGCATTAGTTGCAGCACCTTTTCTTAAGTTGTCTGCAACAACCCACATATTAAAAGTATTAATTGAACTACTGTCTTCACGTATTCTACCTATATAAACTTCATCAGTATCATTAGCAATAAATGGTGTAGGATACTCTTCTTCACTTGGATTATCTAAAATCTTTATCCCTTCAAAACTTGATAAACACTTTTTAATGTCACTTATAGCAAAGGGGTAATTTGTTTCTACATTTACAGATTCTGCGTGACCACCCAATATTGGTAATCTAACACATGTTACATTTATTTTTAAGTGGGGCAAATCTAATATTTTTTTACTTTCAGCCATCATTTTGTTTTCTTCAACAGAATTTAATGACTCATCTATAGGGTGAAATATAGCGTTAAAAGCAATTTTATGTTTGTCTTTAGACTCACCTGTTTCAATCTCATAATTTAGTTTGTCCATACCTTTTTGACCAGCACCACTTATAGATTGATAAGTAGAACATATAACTCTTTTCAAACCGTACAAATCGCTGATTGGTTTTAAAGCTACCATAAGTTGAATAGTAGAGCAATTAGGATTAGCAATAATTCCACTATGATTTCTTAAATGATTAGAGTTTACTTCAGGTACTACAAGGGGAGTATTTTCATTCAATCTCCAATAACTACTATTATCAATTGCTAAACATCTATTCTTAACTGCAATAGGTGCATACAATTTACTAATATCACTACCAGCTGAAAACAAAGCTATATCTACATCATTAAATGAAAGTTCATTTAATTCTTCAATTATTAACTCTTTACCTCTAAATATAATTTTTTCACCTGCAGATTTTGATGATGCAAGCAATTTTAGCGAAGTTAATGGAAAATCCCTTTCTTCTAATACTTGAATCATTTTTCTTCCAACCAATCCACTAGCACCAACAATAGCAATTTTTAACTCAATCATGAAATAATATAAATAAATGTAACAAATTATAACGCAAATTAAATAAATCTCACCTCTTTTTAAAACTAATATGTTTATTTGGCTAATAATATTAGCCAAAAAGTTATTATTTGTACAAATATGAACATAATATATTTTAGCTATTTTTTGAAATACAAAACAATTCGATTATTTTTTGATTTTAATTATTGCTTTATAATTATTTTTTTAGTTTTTGGTTTTTACAAATTGTGTTCATATTTAACCAACTGCATTTAATCAAGCATTTTATAAATTTGCATTTGTTGATAAGTAGCCATTAAGTAAAATCTATTTTTTGAACATTCAATTAATTAGAGTTCCCTCTATCCTTTGCTGTATCAGACTTTTACACACATACAAGTGTATAAAAAAAAGTTTGGCAAGCTATTTTCATTAGTAATCCTGTTGATAGAAAGTAAAATTGCTGAAAATTTAAGTATTAAAGCAAATTACTTATACTTTAAAAAATGATTTTATTTTTGGCATAAGTGTTGTATTGTTTAACACGTAGCCAAAATATGTTTTTAACAAAAATTTAGTTTTTTTTGTTTGAAACATCAATTTTGAAATAAATTTTATACATTCACATGGAGGTGAATTATGGCTTACGCAGTTGGCGGGAACGCTAGAATTCGCACAAATATTGCAGCTCAAAATGCATATAACGCTCTTGATACGTCGGCAAAAGATATATCATTGAGACAACTCCGCTTATCAACTGGTAAACGTATTAATAATGCGGCAGATGATGTAGCTGGATATATTACTTCTCGTGCACTTTCTGCACGTAATGGCTCGCTTAAAGCTTCATTGAAAGCAGTTGGTGATGCTCAAAACTCTTCTTATATCATAATGGATTCACTAGAAAATATTGGTGATTTACTTAATAGTATAAAAAGTAATGTTGCTACTGCAGCTTCGGGTGCAATGGGAACAGATGAAAAAGTAGCTCTTGCAAAAGCAGCATATAGATTGGTTCAACAAGTTCAAACAGTTGTTTCTTCTACTGTTTTTGGTGGAAGACAATTAATAGATGGTACTTTCTCGGCTGATTTCGTAATTGGTACTATGGCAAATCACAATTTGTTAACTTTAGCAGTAGATTTAACTACAAACAATGTTGATTTCAATGTTGAAAGTAACAATTTTGATTTAAACTCTCTTAACGTTTCTAGTTTTGGTGGAGTTTCTGGTTTGGATATGAATGTATTTAATAATGTTAGCTCAACAGATCTTGGGATTTTCTCTAAAGGATCTATAGGTCAAACATTACTAAGCTTAGCTCATGCTATTGACAATGTTAGTAAAGTAGCATCTTATGTTGGTGGAGTAGTTAATAGACTAGATTCTCAAGAAGTTATTATTAATAGTCAAATAGTTAATTACAATGCAGCAATTTCTAGAATTGAAGATTCTGATGTGGCTAAAGAGCAATTAGAATTAGTTAAATCACAATTCTTGCAAAATGCTTCGTTAAGTTCATTGACTCAAGCAAATCAAAACACTCAAGCATTCTTACAATTATTACAAAGATAATTTTTGAATTTTGGTTTTATTTTTTGAGTGTTTTATTTTTAATTATTTTTATTTTAAGGTATTACTATGCCATTTGCATCAGGTATGCTATCTCGCATACGTTCAAATGTATCAGCTGAAAATGCTTATAATTCGTTAGCGTCAGCAAGTTTGGATATATCGCAAAGACAACTTAGATTGTCAACTGGAAAGAGAATTAATAATGCTTCTGATGATGTAGCTGGATATATTACATCAAAAGCTTTAATTTCTAGAAATGGATCCTTGAAATCTGCAATAAAAACTGTAGGTGATGGAAAGAATGTCGCTAATATTTCAATGGATGCCTACGAAGGTGTTAATAATTTAATAACATTGATTAAAGATTCGACAGCTTCAGCTTCTTCTGGAGCTTTAGGTACTGATGAAAAGGTTGCATTAGCTAAAGCTGCATATAGAATGGCTCAACAAATTCAGACTGTTGTTGATTCAACTGTATTTGGTGGTAGACAATTAATTGATGGAACATATTCAGCTGATTATTTTATTGGTACAAACAATAAAAGTTCTTTAATAACACTAAATATTGACTTGTCATTTAACAATACTGATTTTGACGTTTCTAGAAAAGATTTTAATATAAATTCTTTAACAACAAGTAATTTTGGTGGTGTTACAAATTTAGATTTAAAAGAGTTAAATAATATAACTTCTGAAGGTCTTGGAATTTTTGCTTCAACAGCAATTGGTTTGACTTTATTTAGTCTAGCTGAAGCTTTGAATAATGTTAATAAAGTAGGATCATATTTAGGTGGAATTTCAAATAGATTGGATTCTCAAGATTCTTTACTAAGTATTCAAATTACTAACTATAATGCTGCAATTTCAAGATTAGAAGATGCTGATGTAGCTCAAGAACAGCTATCATTAGTGAAATCACAATTCTTACAAACAGCATCATTGACTTCACTTTCTCAAGCAAACCAAAATCCAAATGGATTTTTGCAATTGATTAGGCAATAATTTGAATTACACAATTTAATTGATTTTAGAATATTTGATGATTTAAAATGAATTTTGTTTTAATTAAACTTTCATTTAGTTAGTATTATTATTAACTAGAATAATAATATTTTTGGTTTAGGAATTGACATTGACTTAATATCAATGTGCTTCAAACCAATTTAATCCTTTTCCTGTATCAACAATTACAGGCACTCTACCTAATGGCAGAGCTTTTTCCATTTGTACTTTTACCAATTTTTCTAAAAGTTCTATTTCATCTATCTTAGCTTCAAAAACTAACTCATCGTGAACCTGAAGCATCATCAAAGATTTCAACCCAGCTTTAGTCATCTCCTTATCAATATTAATCATTGCGATTTTCATCATATCAGATGCTGTACCTTGTATTGGCATATTGATAGCTGCTCTTTCAGCTTGCTGTCTAATAGTACGATTGTTGTTTTTTAAATCAGGGAAGTATCTCCTTCTACCGCAAAGAGTTTCAGTATAACCTTTTTCTTGAGCTTCCAAAATTGTATTATCTATATATCCTCTAATTCCAGGATATTTTTCAAAATAATTTGTTATAATGTTTTTTGCTTCAGTCCTTGATATTCCTAATCTTTGCGAAAGTCCAAATGTTCCTAATCCATACATAATGCCAAAATTTACTGTTTTTGCTACTCTTCTCATATCAGAATTTACTTGATCTAACTGAATTCCATATAGAGTTGCTGCAGTAGCTGCATGAATATCTTGTCCTTTTTCAAAAGCAACTATTAATGATTCATCTTCACAAATATGAGCCATAATTCTTAATTCTACTTGAGAATAATCTGCTGAAAGTATTAATGCGTCATTAGCCTGAGGAACAAATGCTTTTCTTATTTCTTTTCCAAGTTTTGTACGAATTGGAATGTTTTGTAAATTTGGCTCAACTGAAGAAAGCCTCCCAGTGCTTGCAATAGTTTGATTATATGTTGTGTGCAACCTTCCAGTAAATGGATTAATTAATTTAGGAAGTGCATCAACATAAGTAGATTTTAGTTTAGTAAGCGAACGATACTCAAGCATATACTCTGCTATCTTATATGAAGGAGCTAGTTCTGTTAAAACATCGACATCAGTGCTATAACCAGATTTGGTTTGCTTAATAATTGGTAATTTTAATTTTTCAAAAAGAACAAATCCCAATTGTTTTGGTGAGTCTAAATTAAACTCGTAATCTGCTTCTTCAAAAATATTCTTTTGAAGTTCATTCATACTATTTTGAATTTTGATTGCCATTTCAGACAAAGCTATTACATTAATTGCTACACCATTGCTTTCCATTTTTGTCAATACTTCTACTATTGGAAACTCAATTTGAGTAGCAAGTTCTGTTTGACCAGTTTTGCCAAGTGAAGGACCTAACACATTCATTAATTTCAATGCAATATCAGCATCTTCGCAAGCATAATCAGATATGTCACTTGGTGCCAAATCTTTCATTGACTTCTGATCTTTTTTCTTTTCACCGATTAAAGAAGTAATACTTACTGTTTTATAATTTAACCATTTCAAACTTAAAGCATCCATATTGTGCTTATCATCAGGATTTAAAATATATGAAGCAAGCATAGAATCAAATACAATTGGACTAACTTCTACTCCAAATCTTCTTAAAATATATGTATCAAATTTACAATTTTGTCCTATTTTCCCAACAGATTGACTAGTAAGTAATAATCTTAATTTGTTTACTACATAATCGATTGGTAAAGAAGGATAAGAAATTTCTTGTTTAACAATTTCTTTTGGCGAATCAAATAAAGAGTTTTGTCCTTCATCTTGATTTTGAGAATTTACTTCACTAGTAGCTATATAATATGCTGAATTTTCTTTTATTGACAAAGCTATACCAACTATCACACAAGAATTTCTATCTAGTGAAGATGTCTCCAAATCGAATGATAAAAGTTTAGTTCCACTAATTTCTTTCATCATTAATTCAAATTTCGTTTCGTTATCAACTAAATTGTAATCTCTTTTTTTGCTATTAATATTATCTACTTCTTCATTTCCAATTGCTTCAAATGCTTCTATTATATCTTTAGGAATTGGCTTGCCTGATTTTGCATGCCATTTTTGCCTGAGGGTTTTAAACCCAGCTTCGTTTAAAAAATTATCTAATTCAGTATAATTTGGAGTCTTTAATATACAATCTATATGAGTTTCATCAAGAGGTACATCTAGTTTTAAAGTAACTAACACCTTTGATAAAAATGCCATTTCTTTGTTTTCTTCAAGTTTTGCTTTTACTGCTTTTTTATCAATTTTATTCAAATTCTGATATAGATTTTCCAAAGTTCCAAATTCTTGAATCATAGGTATTGCAGATTTTTCACCTATACCTTTAACTCCTGGTATATTATCAACACTATCACCAATCAAAGCCTGTACATCTATTACTTGGTCTGGTCTTACACCAAATTTTTCTTTTACTTCATCAAAATCTACTAATTCTAAATCTGGTCCTGTTCTGGAAGGTTTTAAGATTTTAATGTAATCATCAACTAACTGATAATAGTCTTTATCTGATGTTATACAAAAAGTAAGGACTTTGTGCGATGAAGCATGTTTGGCAATTGTTGCAATAATGTCATCTGCTTCATATCCTGGTAGCTCAATTTGTGTAATTCCTAAAAGGCTAATAAATTCTTTAATCTTACCTAATTGTGGAATTAAATCTTCTGGAAATTCAGCTCTATTTGCTTTATACTCAACATACATATCGTGTCTGAATGTAGGATGAGGTGTATCAAATACAACTGCAATTTTTTCAGGTTTGTTTTTTTCAAGTAACGATGTAACAATATTAGCAAATGCGAAAACAGCACCAGTCAATTCACCATTTGAATTAGTTAAATTGGACTTTGACATAGCGTGATAAGCTCTAAATACAAGCGACATTCCATCAATTAGATATAATTTTGACATTTTATTTTTGTTTTATGTTTATTATTTTTTTCAAATTGCCAAAATAATCATTATCAAAAAAGAATTAAATTTAAAGATTTGTTAAAAAAACAAATTAGTAATATTCAAATTTGAACAAAAAAAAGGCTTCTGCAAGAATAATGCAAAAGCCTTCGTAAATTAAGATATGTTATTTTAACTATTCATACCAGTTAAAAATTCTTTATTATTGCGAGTACCTCTCATTCTACTTAGCAACATTTCAATCGCTTCAACTGGAGGAAGTTCATTAAGTACTTTACGTAACACCCAAATTTTATTTAGTTCTTCAGTACCAAGCAATAAGTCTTCTCTACGAGTACCAGATTTATTAACTTCAATTGCAGGGAATACTCTTCTATCAGCAATTTTTCTATCTAATACAAGTTCCATATTACCAGTACCTTTGAATTCTTCAAAGATTACCTCATCCATTCTACTACCAGTATCAACTAATGCAGTTGCAATAATAGTTAGTGATCCACCTTCTTCAACATTTCTAGCAGCTCCAAAAAATCTTTTTGGTCTGTGCAATGCATGAGCGTCCACTCCACCAGATAAAATTTTACCAGAGTGAGGAACAACTGTATTGTAAGCTCTTGCAAGTCTAGTAATAGAGTCCAAAAGGATAACCACATCTTGTTTGGCTTCAACTAATCTTTTAGCTTTTTCAAGTACCATTTCAGCAACTTGAACGTGTCTTTCTGGTGGCTCATCAAATGTTGATGAAACTACTTCGGCTTTAACCGAGCGTTCCATATCTGTTACTTCTTCAGGTCTTTCATCAATTAAAAGTACAATCAAAATTACTTCAGGATGATTTTTTGCTATTGCATTGGCAAATTGTTGCAAAAGTATAGTTTTACCAGATTTCGGTGGAGAAACTATCAATCCTCTTTGCCCTTTACCAATTGGAGAAAGCATATCAACTACACGCATTGAAGATTCACTAGCTGTAGTCTCTAAATTTAATCTTTTATTTGCATATAATGGAGTTAGATTATCAAAAATAGTTCTATCTCTCATCACATCAGGATTAGAAAAGTTTACGCTATCTACTTTTAATAAAGCATAAAATCTTTCAGATTCTTTTGGAGGTCTAACCATTCCTCTAATAGTATCACCTGTTCTCAAAACAAATCTTTTAATTTGAGATGGTGAAACATAAATATCATCAGGTGATGGTAGGTAATTGTAACTTTGTGATCTCAAAAAACCATAACCATCTGGAAGCACTTCAAGTACACCACCACTAGCTATTAAGCCTTCGCTATTATTACTGTCTTTGTTTAATTGCTGACTTGCAGCTTGCACTTCGACAATTTTTAATATGAGTTCTTGCTTTCTAAGATCTGCAATACCTGAAATTCCAATAGTTTTGGCTATTTCAGCTAATTCAGCAATTTTTTTAAGCTTTAAAGCTGCCAAATCTATTACATCTTGATTTGTAGCTGATGGATGAGTAGGTGGAGCTGGAGGAGCTGGAGGAGTACCCAAATTTTGTTGAGATGGTTTTCTCTGCATCATATCTCTTTTTTGATGTGGAGGTGCCATTCTTCTTGGGCGGTTATTATCACGACTATCTCTACTATCTCGAGAGTCTCTATTATCTCTATTAATCATATATTATTAAATGATAAGTTGGTATTGCAAATGAACTGATTAAGAGCAATTCTTATTAGACACAAGAACAATTTAAAAATCGGATTTGTATTAATTTATTCACTATTAAACAGTGTAAAAATAAATGAATTGCTATTTTTGGAGTTAAACGATTAGCAAATATATATTTTTATTTTGACAAATGCAAATAAAAAAAATAGCTGCCGTGTAGTGCGCGGCAGCCGGGGGGTTTTGTGTTTCTTAGGGAATAAGAGTTACATTGTTTTTATAATTGAGCTTACTACGCCCCATATATCAAATTTGTCTTCTATATTTATTTTTATCGGAGCAAAATCATCACTTTCGGAAACTAGATAAGTACCTTCATCAGTATATCTCAAGCGTTTTACTAATAGTTCATCATTGATTGCTGCAACTACTATTTTTCCATTTGAAGCTCTAATAGATCTATCTACTACTAGTATATCACCTGAATTTATGCCAGCTTTTAACATAGAATTACCAGTAACTCTTATTAAAAAAGTTGTAGATGGATTATGAATTAAGTATTCATTCAAATCTAATCTACCTTCTCTACAAGTAAATTTTTCTGCTGATGTAGGAATTGCTTTGGGATTCATAAATAGTGGCAATCTAAAAACTGTACTTTTAGCTGCACCATAAATATTTTCTACCTTAGCTGAAGCCAAAAAGCTTCTATTTGAATGGTAATTCATTGTTTCATTTGCTGAACTTATCATTTAATGTTTCCCCGATAAAATTATTATTAATTCTTTAGATTAATTCTAACATTTACCGTGCCAACATTTATGAGCTTTTAGGATTATGTTTTTTTCTTGAAATCACAACCTAATGTCAGTTATATCCGTATTTTGGAAGGAAGAAATTTATTTGAAGCCTTGTCTTAGACTTGTTGAAAAGTTGGTTTGTGGAGTTAACCAAAAGGTTTGTTAATCATTGCCCACTCCTATTCCTTCCACTCGTAAAGAACCTAAATGGTCAAATACTTTGTAGCTAATACAAAAAAATTAATTTTAGTTTTTTCATAAAGCTATAAATTACCATATTAAACTAACGTTTCTACGTTTTAATTTTAAATCTTCAAGTTGACTAATTGGTATTTTAGTACCATTAAATTGAATATTTCTTAATTTAGGAATTTTATAAAAACCTTCATCCAATTCATATAATGGATTACCTAAAAAATATAATGATTCTAATTTTAACAATTTAAATAACTTGGGATTAATTACTTCAATTTTGTTATTACTTAAATCAAGATATTCTAAATTAATAATTAACTCAATTTCATCTGGAATTTGATTCAATGAACAATCAATAATATTAATTTTTGTTAATTTCTTGAATTTAGCAAGACAATTAAACAAATGATTTTTATTAGAAATTACACATTCCCATAAATCAATAAATCTTAATTTATTCAATATTGTAAGGGTTGAATCTAGTTGAAAAGAATTACAATGATCAAAATGAATTGTTTCTAAATTCGTGCATTTATTTAATTGATTACTAATCATTGTTTCAGAAGAATTTGAAATTGTAAGTTGACGTAACTTTTTTAATTCAAGTTGAAAACTATGATCAAATATAAAATTTTTACTATTAATAGTTAAATCTTCTAAATCATAAAGTTGATTAAAATTGTCTGGTAAAGATCCATAATTTCCAATAATTTCAAGATGTTGAGTTTTGTTAAATAAGACAATAGAATTTGGAATAACTTTTACGTTAATATTGTACAAATACAATGACATAATATTTGAACTAAATTTATATGAATTAAAAAATGAATTTGGGTCATTAATGAATTTACAATCTATATCTAATATTATAACATCATTTAATTTCTCACATAAATTTTCAAATAATTTATTGTCATTAACTTTAGGAATAATACGAATTCTGTATGTTTCTTTCAATTCATCAATTGATTTTATAAAAGAATGTAAATCATTCCCAATTAAAACAACTTTATTTGTATCTAAAATATCAATTTGATTACATAATGAATATTCAAATGTTATAAATAAAAAGGAAATATTTATTAAAAATTTTAAAAAAGGTTTCATATATTTTTGTTGATTTATTTAACTTTTGGCATATCTTAATAGCCGAAAATAAGTTTCTTACATTCCCAGCTTTGACTTATCTATTTTAATACAAAATCAAGATAGCGGAAGACAAATTGCTCTCGCAATTTTCTAAATGTTTTAAATACTGTGTAACTTTTCACCCAATCTCCTTGATTATTAACACTTCAAACAATATTTACGTTCTGATTTGCAATATAATAATATGCTTTGATTTTCGTATATTTGTAAAATAACATTATCACAGAAATAAAATGCAAGAAAATACTTTAACTTATGAGCAATTAATCAATCTTTTTGAAAGAACTGATAGAAAAATTGAATTATTAACTGAAGAAAATAGAAAAACTGAAAAGCAAATCAAAGAACTTGGAATTCAGATAGGTGGAGTATCAAATAAATTTGGTACTTTTACAGAAGGTTTAGTTTATCCTTCAATTGAAAAAGAGCTCTATGATACATTCAAAGTTACACATGTTTCTCAAAGAGCAAAAAACAAAACAAAACAAGTAGAAATTGATATTTTAGGTTACTCAAATGGTACTAAAAACGAAGCTTATGTAGTTGAAGTGAAAAGTCATTTAAGAGAAGAAGCATTAGATCAAATTTTAAATATTTTAGAACATTTCAAAGAAAACTTTCCAGAACATAAAGACAAAAAAGTATATGGAATGATAGCGTCAATTGATACAAACGATGATGTTTTAGCAAAAATCGAAAAAGCTGGAATTTATTATGCAAATGTTGCAAATAATATATTTGAACTCAAAACATCAAAAAATTTCAAACCAAAAGTATATTAAATTTGCCTTAAATTCCCCTTTCCAACAGACTTTAGGCTGTCATAGAGGGGTGGATTTCTTAACTTTAGTTATGAAAGACGGGGTGTTTGACTTCTAGCCCTCCAAAAGGTTTATAGTCGTAATATGAATGCATATCATTATTAAATCGATACCTTCCACTCGTTTAGTACCTAAGTTTTATTTTATTTTCTTTTTCCTTCTTAAGGTGGGTTCTAAAAATTGATTTTTAAAATTTCTTGCAAAACAGAACCCAATAGTTTTGCTCAATTAATTTTTATATTAATTCAAATATAATGTTTTATATTGATTAAAACAAATA
>JAPLFM010000124.1 GCA_026390675.1 Candidatus Kapaibacterium sp.
GTAAGTTTTTAGAATAATTTTTTATTTGAGCTTCATCTTGCTTTAGCTCTGCAGAGTATTTAAGTATGTCAGCTTCGGATTGTTCAATTGTTGGCAAATCAATACTTGAACAAGATTGCAATAGAATAACTATAATTAGTAATAATATAACATTTCTCATTATTTCACTCCAAGGTTTTCTATGTTCATTGATACAAATACCTTAGTGTCAAAGACAAGAATATCTTTGATTTTAAGAGAAAAATTAACTTTGCGTTCAGGATTCATTATTATCATATTAACTTTGTCTTTAATCACTGTGTTTGTACCAGCAACATTGAAATTGTTTGCAAAGTTAATTGGCATTTTCATTGGAGGGAAGTTTTTGCTTAAGTTGCCAAGATTAATTTTGACTAAATTTTCGATTATCTCTTCAGTTGATTTGAGTAATAACCCTGCTTTTGCTTGTGGAACAATATTAAATGGTTCAATATTGGTTACTAGATCATTTTTGTCAAGTTCAAAAGTAAGCAAGCAATCCATTAATAAATTCACATCAACATTGTATTTATTATTATGAGCTAATAACCCAAATGAAATAATAGCAGAGCCATTATTAAGTTCAAGATTTACAGAATTAATAGTATAATTTGTTTGAGGATCCATCCACCCCTTTGACCCTTCATATTGCTTTGCAATTTTAACTAAAAGTGGTTTTTCAAGATAAACAATTACATCAGCATTTTTAAAATCTTCTTTTTGAGATAATTTATCTGAAAGTTTCTTTGCTTTTTCAGATCGTATTTGATAAATTTTAGCTTGGCGTGATTTGTCAAATTGTTCCGCATTTATATTTGCACCAGCAAGAGATTTGAATAGGCTACATGAACTTAAAACTAAAAGAGAAAACAAAAAAATCAATATAAAATACTTTTTCAAAAAAATCCTATTAATTCGTTATTTATAAAAATATTTTATTAATGACGATTTATATACATAATATTATGTTACTTTGTCTTAATTTTGAGAAAGATAATAACTCAATGAAACAAATTAAATATATATTACAATTTTTACTTCTAATTACTTTAAGTAATGACAATTTACTTTCAAAGGAAGTTCGAATAGACTATGATAGCATAAGACCAAAGATTGCTTTAGTTTTAAGTGGAGGTGGAGCTAGAGGAGTTTCTCAAATAGGAGTTTTAAGAGAGCTTGAAAATAGTAAGATAAAAATAGATTATATAGTTGGGACTAGTATAGGGGCAATTATAGGTGGGCTTTATTCATCGGGTTATTCTGTAGATCAAATAGAAAATATTGTCAAAACAGCAAATTGGGATGATATCTTTTCATTTGGTAACAAACAAAATAGGTCGGACATATTTATTGACCAAAAACAAAATTCAGATAAGGGAATATTGAAGCTTAGATTTAAAAATTTTAATTTTGAAGTTCCTAAGGCAATATCTATTGGTTCAAAATTCAACTCATTTTTACAAAATTATATTTGGGATGCTAATTATCAAAGCTTTGGTGATTTTAACAATTTGAAGTATCAGTTTAGAGCAGTTGCAACAGATTTGGTTACAGCAAAGTCAGTTTCATTAAAAAAGGGTGACTTAATCAACTCAATTAAGGCATCATCTACTGTTCCTTTGAGATATACACCAATTAATATTGACAATATGATTTTGGTAGA
>JAPLFM010000248.1 GCA_026390675.1 Candidatus Kapaibacterium sp.
ATAAAAATTAATTGAGCAAAACTATTGGGTTCTGTTTTGCAAGAAATTTTAAAAATCAATTTTTAGAACCCACCTTAAATCAATAAATAGATTTTCTCAATAATAATACAATATGTTTAATTTAAAAGGTGTTAAAATGAACAAACAATTCTTAAAGCCTGCTTTGTTTTTATCAGTAGGTGTGATTCTAGGTGTTTTTTTAGTTTCAAGCTTTGACTCTTCAATGCTGAATTCACTTTTCGCAAGTGAAAAAAATAGAATTGGTGCTGAATCTGCTCCAGTAACAATGAACTCTCAAATGAAAATAATTAATGATTCATTTGTAGCAGTTAGTGATGCAGTATTGCCAACTGTAGTAAGTATTAATGTTGAATCTGAAATGAAAGGTGGTACTATGAATTCGCCTAGAGGATTAGACGAATTTTTTAAATACTTTGGTGGACCAAATGGCAACGGTGGAAATGAAGAGGATGATGGAGAAAATAAACCTCAAAAAAATGAAAGGAAACCTCGTCAAAGAGGAGCTGGATCTGGTGTCATTATTTCTAAAGATGGTTATATTGTTACCAATAATCACGTTGTTGAAAATGCAGTTGAAGATGGTATCAAAGTAATCACTAGCGATAAAAAAGAATATACTGCAAAGTTAATTGGAACAGATCCATCAACTGATCTTGCTGTGCTTAAAATTGATGCTGAAAATTTACAACCAGCTCATTTTGGTGATATTAATACTGTTAGAGTTGGAGAATTTGCTATTGCTGTTGGAAACCCACTTGGGTTAAATTCTACAGTTACATCTGGAATTGTAAGTGCAATTGGTAGAGGTAGATTAGGCTTACCTAAGAAAGCTGAATTTAGTGTAGAATATTATATACAAACTGATGCTGCTATTAACCCTGGAAATAGTGGTGGCGGATTATTTGATTTGAATGGCTCGCTTATTGGAATCAATACTGCTATTGCAACTGAAACTGGTACATATATTGGGTATGGTTTTGCAATACCTGTTGACTTAGCCAAATCAGTAATTTTAGATTTGATTGATGATGGTAAAGTAGATAGAGGATTTATTGGTGTCAAAATTACAAGCATAAAAGATGAAGTTGAAGCTAAATCTCTTGGATTAGACTCTCCAAAAGGTGCTTGGATTCAAGAAGTTATGCCTAAAAGTGCAGCTAAAGAAGCTGGAATAGAAAACGGTGATGTCATTCTAAAAGTAGATGGTAAAGTTATTAGAACTTCAGAAGAATTACAAAGTCAAATCGTTCTTCATAGAGCAGGAGATAAAGTAAAACTTTCGATTTGGAGAGATGGTAAAGAAATTGAAAAAATCGTAAAACTAAAATCAAATAACAAAGATGACGACAAGGCAAGTAACGAAGCTTTGACTGGTGGAGAACCAAATGATAATAAAAAAGAAGATCCAGTAAAATTTGAAGACTTTGGTTTCTCAGTTAAACCATTAGATAGCAAAACAAAAGAAGACTTTGATGTATCAAATGGTGTACTCATTTCTGAAGTTAAGCAATATAGTCATGTATTTGAGAGAGGTTTAGTAAGAGGTGGTGTAATTTTTAAAGCTGATAGGAAAGAAATCAGGTCAATAAGAGAACTTAAAGATATTCTTAACTCTAAAAAAGTCGGGGAAGCAATTTTATTGCACATCAAATATAAAGATAATATTAGAATGATTGCTATTGAAGTACCTAAAAAGCAAGGCTAATTATTTCTTATAATTTCATTTAATTATTTTTATGGGTAAACTTTTGTTTGCCCATTTTTGTTTTAAATTTTAAGTTGAAAAGATCACCCAACTAAATTCTCAACGTATCAAATTTAAATGTTAAATTATTTAAACACAATTTTATGAACTTGACACTTTGCTGTCAAGCACTTTGCACACTAATAATCATAGCAAAACACCAAATCTCCAAATATTAAAAAAAATATTTTTTTTAACTCTATTTTAATCATAGTGTTATAAGATTTTAAAAAACGCAAAATATAAAAAAGCAAATTGTGGTATGCTTTTTTAATTAGTTAAGGAAAAATATATAATACAAATAACCAAAAAAGGTCTAAAAATGTCAAACATATTATTAAAAGTTCCACTTAAAAGTGTATTTGCTTTTTCAACTATTTTAACTGTTTTGTTTTCAGTAAACTTATTTGCAGTTGGAATAATTAATCCAGTAATTACTTTGTCAGGTAAAATATTTGATAAAAAGTCAAGTCAGCCAATTCAATCATTTATAATTGTAAAAGAGGAAAATGGCAAAACCATTTATAGAGGAAAGTCAAATAAAAATACTGGTTTTTACTTAATCACAGGTTTGAAACCAGAATCTAAGTATAAAATTTCAATTTCGGCAAATGAATTTGCTTTAAAAGAAATAATTGATTTTGAAGCACCTAAATCTGAGAAATACCTTGAAATTGAAAAGAACATATTCATTAATACAGATTTTGTAGTTAAATAATACTTGAAAATAATTTATAGCTCAAGAAAAAACAAATCTTATGGAATGGTTTCTTTCTTTTGTTTAATATTCCATTGCATTTATTGCATTGAATTAAACTAATTTCATTAATTTTGTAAAGTATTATTTTCACTTTATTAAAAAAAATGCTATTAAACGAAGAAATGTGGCGAATGAGTGGTATGGTGTTTAAAGCGCACCCATGGCACGGTATAACTCTTGGCGAGAAATCTCCTAATATAATAAATGCTTATATTGAACTTGTGCCAGGAGACACAATTAAGTACGAATTGGACAAACATACAGGTTATTTAAAAATAGATAGACCGCAAATTTACTCCAATATTTGTCCTGCACTATATGGTATGATTCCACAAACTTACTCTGGAAAAAGAGTTGCAGAATATTGTAATGAAAAAACTGGAAGAACAGATATAGTTGGTGATAGTGATCCTATTGACATTTGTGTACTAACTGAAAAACTTATTCCCCATGGTGATGTTCTATTAAAATGCCGTCCAATTGGTGGTTTAAGAATGTTAGATGGGGGAGAAGCAGACGATAAAATAATTGCAGTAATGAATGATGATCCTGTTTATAATGAAAGATATGACATTTCAGTTGTTCCTAAAAGTATAATAAATAGACTAAAACATTATTTCCTTACATATAAGCAGTCTCCTGATGAAAAAGAACAGAAATGCGAGATTACTCATATTTATGGAAGAGAAGAGGCATATGAGGTTTTAAAACGCTCTCATGAGGATTATTTAGAAAAGTTCCCAGACTTGGATAGAATGGCAAAAATTGTACGTGGAGAGCTTTAACTAGTGAAATCATTTAGAAAAGAGCTTTTCTTTAATACTTCAAATCGAAGAGCATATATCAATATTACTCCACAAGTTGAATTAGCTTTAAATGAAAGTAAAATTAAAGAAGGTTTAGTTCTTGTAAATGCTATGCATATTAGTGCAAGTGTATTTATAAATGATGATGAATCCGGTTTGCATAGTGATTTTGAATTATGGCTTGAAAAATTAGCACCAGAAAAGCCTTATTCTCAATATCGACATAATGGATTTGAAGATAATGCAGATGCTCATTTGAAAAGACAAATTATGGGAAGAGAGGTAACAGTTGCTATTACAAATAGTAAACTTGATTTTGGTCCTTGGGAACAAATATTTTATGGTGAGTTTGATGGTAAGAGATCAAAACGAGTATTAATCAAAATAATTGGTGAATAATTTATAAGAAGCTATCTCAAAAAGATAGCTTCTTATATTAAAAATAGACAAAATCGTTGTTTACATTAAACTAGAATTTAGAATCTTGCTCGTCCCACTTCATAAGTCTTTGATAAATTTCTTCATAATTCACTTCATCGATTGAATTAATTTTAGAGCATATTTCCATTAATATATTATCCTGCCATTCTCCACGAGCTTTGGCTATATGATATGGTATTTCTGGTGAAAACGAAACCATTGAATACTTAGAATTGAAATCTGGATATTTCAATTCCATTTCAGCTTCAAGTTTACGTTTTATTGTGAAAACAGGATTAGCAGTAGATGACCTCATTTCAAGATAATTTTCATGTGCTAAATCTGCAATTGCATCTGTACTAGGTTTGCGAACGAGTGAATATTCAGAATAGATTTTTTCCCAATCAGTATCATATTTATCGACAAATTTTTCCAGAACTAAACAATCTTCAAATGAGCAATTCATTCCTTGACCATAAAATGGAACTATTGCGTGTGCTGCATCTCCAATCAAAAGAGATTTCCCTTCAACATGCCAAGGAAAACATTTTACAGTAGGTAAAGCTCCAGTTGGATTATTCATAAAATCTTCAATACAAGTCGGCATTAATTTCATAGCATCTGGGAATTCTGATTTAAAGAAATTTTCTACTTTTTCTTTTGAATTTAAATTATCAAAACCCTGTTCACCATTATAACTCATAAATAAGGTGCATGTAAAAGAACCATCAGCATTTGCCAAACCAATCAGCATAAAATCGTGTCTGGGCCAAATATGTAATGCATTCTTCTCAATTTCAAAATTTCCATTCTCACCTGCAGGAATCATTAACTCTTTATAACCATGTTCAAGGTAATATTGAGCAAAATCAAATCTTCGAACTCCACCATGCTGCATTGAGTCTCTAATTGCAGAAGCAGAGCCATCTGTACCGATCACTGTATTACCTGAAGCCACAAAACTTTCACCTGTTTTTTCATTATGAAAATGAACTTCATTTCTTTGATAATCCATCTTCACACATCTCATATCAAAATAGACTTTTACATTTGAGTATTCTTCTGCTTTGCTAAGTAATGCTTTATTCAAGCCACCACGTGAAACTGAATTAATATACTTTCCTTGACGAAGACTATATGGTTGGAAATTAGTGGTACCATCTTTTAAATGAACTTGCCTTCCAAACATCGGGACAACTTCTTGTAAAATATATTCCTCAAGCCCTACTGCTTTCAAAGCACGAAGTCCTCTGTCAGAAAGAGCCAAGTTTATTGATTTTCCTGCTGATATGTTTTCTTTTCTCATATCAGGTCTGCGTTCAAAGAGTTCAACTTCAAATCCTCGTTTTGCCATCAATATTGCCAATAAAGAACCAGAAAGCCCACCACCAACTATTAAGATTTTTTGACTTGTCATACCTATTTTCTCAAATATATTCAGTAATTTTAAATTTTGTAATTTTAAAATTAACAATAAATTTTTACAATTTGTTAAATGTTAATGCACATTTGTAATTTTTGTTGTTAAATCAATGTAAATAGTTATAAAAATTTAATAATAACAAAAAACATAAAAAAATGAACATAAAATCTTTATTAAATATAAATCGTAGATTGGTGCTTGCATCTGGTTCGCCAAGAAGAAAAAAGCTACTAGAAGATATTGGTTTCGAGTTTGAAGTTATTACTTCAAATGTTGATGAAGGGCAAGTAAGTGAAATGCTTGAACCAAGCCAATATGTGATGGAGCTTGCACTATTGAAAGCAAAAGATGTGTCGCAAGGTTTAATTAGTAGTGCAATTGTAATTGGTGCTGACACAACTGTTGTCCTTAATAATAAGATTATAAATAAGCCAATAGATACAAATGATGCTTTTAGAATATTAAGTGAGTTGTCTGATAATACTCATAAGGTATATACTGGTATTGCTTTCGTAGATTCTGCTAATAACCAATCATTTTGTACTTATCAAGAAACAGAAGTTACTTTTCGCAAATTAAGTGAAAAAGAAATTTGGGCTTATATTGAGTCTGGCTCTCCAATGGATAAAGCTGGTGCTTATGGTATTCAAGATGATTTTGGAGCAGTATTTGTAAATAATATTAATGGATGTTATTATAATATTGTTGGTTTACCATTAGAACTTTTTTATATTTCGATAAAAAGGTTTCTCAATTTAGAATAATGAAAAATAAATTTAAAGATAATATATTTACTTATAGCCTTTTAGCACCGTGGATTATTACATTCATTGTGTTTTGGCTATTCCCTCTTTTGTATTCAGCTTATTTAAGTTTTAATAGATATGAATCACTCACAGGTAATACAAATTTCTTGGGATTTGAAAACTATACTCGTATGTTTCAAGACCCAATATTTTGGAAAGCTTTGACTAATACAGGACTTTTTGCAATAATTGCAGTACCAGCTTCAACTATTCTTGCTCTTTTTATGGCTGTATTACTAAATAGTAAAATGGATGGGTATATAAATTCACTTTTAATGATGCTAGGTCTCCCACATCCTGAAAAGGGTTGGCTTTTGGAGCCTTGTACATCACTTTTGTCAATTATAATTCTTGATGTTTGGATAAATGCTGGATATTATATGGTTTTATTTATTGCTGGTATGCAAACTATTCCAGCCGAACTATATGAATATGCACAACTGACAGGAGCGAACTCTTGGCAAAAGTTCAGAAGAATTACACTTCCACTTTTAAGACCGACAATGGTATTTGTACTATTGATTAATACAATCAAATCTTTTCAGGTATTTGTTGAGATCTTAGTAATGACAAAAGGTGGTCCAATGAAATCAACTACAACATTAGTATATTTAATTTTCAAAAATGCTTTTGATCATACTGATTTGATGGGCTACGCATCTGCTATGGCTTATGTACTCTTTTTTATTCTTTTGATTTTGTCTATTTTACAATCAAAAGTAATGAAAGAGAAAGTTTAATATTAATAACTTAAATCCAAATAAATTATGAACGAATTAAAAATTGATGCATTATTGCCAGCTGAAATGGCTGAAAAAGCCGAATCTCTTGGAGTAAGAAAAGCAGGAATGCCTGCTTTTACTATGTTTATGCTTTCACTTTTGGCTGGGGCTTTTATTGCACTTGGTGCAATCTTTGCAACAACACTTTCAAGTGGTAGTATGCCTGTTACTTCACCCGATGGAACTTTGTTATATTCAACTAATCTACCTTATGGTATTTCTAGACTATTAGCTGGTCTTGCTTTTAGCTTGGGGCTAATTTTAGTTGTAGTTGGTGGAGCAGAGCTATTTACCGGTAACAATTTAATTGTAATGGCTTGGGCAAACAAAAAAGTTTCAGCTTATTCTTTGCTTCGAAATTGGACTATTGTATATATAGGCAATTTCATTGCTTCAATTGCTACTGCCGGACTTATGTTTTTGGCTATGCAATATACTTATGGATCTAATGCTATTGGTATTACTGCCTTAAAAATAGCTATTGCAAAATGTAATCTTGGTTTCACTCAAGCATTAGCATTAGGATTATTGGGTAATGCACTTGTTTGCCTTGCAGTTTGGCTTACTTATAGTGCCAGAACAACAATGGATAAAATTATTGCTATAATATTCCCAGTAACTGCTTTTGTAGCTGCTGGATTTGAACATAGTATTGCAAATATGTATTTTATTCCAATAGCTTTATTTATCAAAGAGTTTGACCCAAATTTTGTTACTTCTTTAGGCAATAAAATTCAACATATCGAAACTCTAACTTGGTATGCTTTTTTTATTAAAAACCTTATACCAGTTACAATTGGCAATATAATCGGTGGTGGTGCTTTTATTGGTGCAATCTATTGGGTTATATTTTTAAGAGATAAAAAAGTAGAGAAAAGTTAACCTTTTATAATAAGATAATTAAAACTAAACATTCAAATAGTTATTTAATGCCAGCTATTTGAATGTTTTAGATTTGCTACATTAGTAATTTGTTTTGCTTCAATAATTGCTTGAATTTTCTTAGGCAAACAATTAAGGAAATCATAACCTGTTGAAAATTCTATTCTATCTACTGTAGTAGAATATTTCATCCAATCATCACTTCTTACTCCACTTATATTTGGCATTACAACAGCTATTACTTCAGAATTAATATCAATATTCTTTAACCCTTGATTGCGATTTAAAACTACAATAATTTTAAAACAACTATCTGGGATAGTTACCAATCCTTTTATTTTTTCTTTTGTATGATAAATTCCACCAGCTATTACATATAGTTCCTTATTCTGCTGTTTGCATAAGTCTTCACAATAATATTCAAGTTTTAGCCATACACCTTGATTTAAATCAGGAGTTTGAGGAATAATGTTTGTTAGAAAAAATGTAGATTTGTTGTCTTCATCTGTTTTTGTTCGTTCTTCACTACGAACCATGTGGCCTCTATCATAACCTGAGTTTGTATAATCCGAATGTTTTACTTTGTAAAATTGACTAGGTAATGAAGTATCAGCTATGAAATTCCCTGAATAGCGAGGGACATCTCCATACCAGTCAGCATCAAGATTCCAAGCTACCCAATTGGCTACTCCTAAATCTTTGTTATAAGAAATAATATACTGACTTCTAATAATGTCGTAATCATCGGTTGAATCATTGTCCTCAGGTACTCCAAGAGCAACATGGACACTATTTATTTTCGGTGTACCATAATTATCATCAACAATGTTTATCCCATTATCTCTATTAGTATTGCATGACGGTATAGTTGCAATTGGAATAATAACTATTGCTAACAACACTAAAAATATTAGTATTTTTTTACTTTTTGACTTTATCATTTTCTTTTATGAATTCAATTAAAATTAATTATACAAAGATAAATCATTAAGCGACAATTAATTGTAATATCGAATATCTATTTTGTGTTTACTTCAAAAATAATTATTTTAATTAAATAAATACTTTAAATTAAAAGGTTTATTAACTGATAACTGTGAAATTAAAGTCATTTTGTCTTTTTTACTCTTCTTTTTTTGTCACCCTGAATTTATTTCAGGGTATATTTTCAGTTTGGCTTTTTAAAGAGCAATGTTATGATCCACAGCTTTAGTTATTTGCAAAATTTGCACAGATTAGCTTCATAATTTTGTGCAAAGTTCGTTTTTCGTCAAATTAAGCTAATAATTTTTTACGCTTCTTTTCGTAAGCCAAATCATCTGCATCTAGCTCTTTGTAAAAAGCATCCCAATCTGGTTTTTCTTCTTTGAAATTATTGATTATATGTTCTTGTTTTT
>JAPLFM010000050.1 GCA_026390675.1 Candidatus Kapaibacterium sp.
AGGAGATTCTTCAAAAACAATGAATATTTCTATTCAAAGAAACAAACTTAATTTTGGGAAAAATACTGATACTTTATTCTTTGTTGCAAGCATTCCTTTAAGTGTTTCTGAAAGAAAAAATAATGGAGTACAAAGTAAGGATTCTATAAGAACTTTAGTTTTAACTGCTTATAGAAATCCTACTTCACTTGAAGCATTTTCATTTCAAATTAAAAATCAATTATTAATTTTGAAACCTTATTACGACTCTACATATTCATTTATTGGATCATATAATGTTGATTTTGCTGGTACAAAAACTAGTTTTGGAGTTGCTAATTTCTGCAGTTCAAATAAAATATTTTCAGATGCAGGTACTTCTTTTTCTTTTCAGTCATTCAACAATTCAAGCACTCTCAGCCCAACATCAATTGAGAAGAAGTCATTTACTTTTTATATTGATTCCATAAATAGCATCAATGCTAATTACTATTGTAGTATAATACCAAATGATAAAGTCTTATTTAATAATAGCAATACTCATAGGTTTAATATTTCTGGAGGTTCTGAATATAGTACACCTTTTACTGACGAAATTACTTCAGTTACCCCTATTGAGTGTTTTCCTGAGCCTAATACTTTGACATTATCTACTATACCGATGTCTATATTTTGGAATAAAACTGATACTCCTGATGACAGCGTATATGCAGTCATAATTGCTAAATCTGATAATAATTTTAAAGCATTTCCAGTAAAAGCAGTTAATGATGATATCGGAGCTTTGAAAATTTTACCTGCTTCTTTACAAAAAGTTAAAACAGGCAATAGTCAAGTTTATGTTTGGATTATAAGATATAGAAATAAAATTGATATTGCTAATAAAAGGATTTTAGTAAGTCAGTCTCAAAAAAGTTATGAAATAATTTTAAATTAATAAAATGATAGGATGTAAAATGAAAAAAATAGTTTGGTCAATCTTCAGCTTAGTTTCTTTATTTTGTATTTTTTCTTGTGATCCTAAAGAAACTACAGTTACACCATTTGAACCTATATCAGCTTCAAAAGTAACTGGGAAGACTTCAAGTCAGTATAGTTCGGCACATATTCAGGAGTGGATAAAACTATCTTTATTTTTAACCCAAAGAAACAGGGGTTTGACTCCAATGGTCGCTGCAAGAGCTTACTGTTATGTGAGCTTAGCTGCTTATGAATCAACTGTTTATGGTAGTATCAACTACTATTCATTACAAAAACAAGCACAAGGATTGAATAGTGTTGAAATGCCTGATGTAAATAAGGAATATCACTGGGCTGCTGTTTCAAATGCTGCTATTAGTAAAGCAGTAAAATATTTTTATATTAATGATTATTCTAAGGATTCGACTAGCGGATTGGAAAGAACAATTGGAATGATTGATTCGCTAAATAATATTTATGCAAACCAATTCAAAACTGAAACTACTCTTGAAGTGTTTAATAGATCAGTGGAATATGGTAATAAGGTTGCTGATGAAATAATTGCATTTTCTAAAACTGATGGACAAGAGTTTTGTTGGAAAGATGAGAATAATTTTCCTCAAGATTTTATCCCACCAACTGGTGATGACAAATGGGTAGCACCAAAAGGTACCTCACCTTATGCAATGCAACCAAAGTGGGGTTCTGTTAGAACTTATAGTGTCAAAAATGCTAGTATAGGTAGTATTACACCACCATACCCTTATTCAGAAGATACAACTTCGCTATTTTTCAAAGATGCGAAAGAAACATTTGATTTATCTATTAAATGTTTAAATCCAAAAGCTAATCCTGAAAATGAAAAATTAAATATTATAGCTCAATACTGGAATGATGAGGCATATAGAAGTGGAACTCCATCTGGTGATAGTCTTTCAATTGCAATACAAATTAAAAAAAAAAAAAAAATGCCACT
>JAPLFM010000162.1 GCA_026390675.1 Candidatus Kapaibacterium sp.
TAGTAATTAACTTTTCAATAAATGGTCTCAACTCTTTAGCCTTAGCTTCAGTTGTATGAATTTTTTTATGTTCAATCAATGATTGAGCCATATTCATCATCAAAGCTTTTTTGTGACTATTTGTTCGGTTAAGTTTTCTACCTTCTTTTAAATGTCTCATTTTTTAAACTCAAATATCAATTTCAAATTTATAATTAATCTATACTTATAGATTTTGGTTCTTCTCTAAGGTAAGGTTCAATATTCATTCCGAATTCTAAACCTACAATTTTAACGACTTCTGCTAATTCAGTTAACGACTTTCTACCAAAATTTCTAAATTTCAACAATTCTGATTCTTGTAAATGAACTAATTCAGCAAGGTTTTTAATATTTGCAGCTTTTAAACAATTATGAGCTCGAACTGAAAGTTCTAATTCATCAACTGGAGTCAACAATATCTTTCTAATTCTATTTCTTTCTGCTATTTTTTTAACTTCTTCTTCAACAACTTCATGTGAAGATGATTCTTCATCTAATTGATCAAAATTAATAAAATATCTAATATGATCATTTAATATCTTTGATGCAAAATGAACCGCTTCTTGAGGTGTAATTGTTCCATCTGTTGTTACATCTAAAACTAATTTTTCATAATCAGTTTTTTGACCAACTCTATATGGTTCAATATTATAAACAACATTTTTAATTGGAGTGAAAATTGCATCAATAGGCAACATCCCTAATGGAAAATCAACTACGCTTTGCTCTTCAGAAGGAATATATCCTTTACCACGTCCAATTCTTAATTCAACATCAAACTCAGCATCATTAGCTAATGTAGCAATATGATGATTTGGGTCAATTAATTCTATACTTTCACCAGCATCTTGTATATTCATTGCAGTCCAAGTTCCTGGTCCTTTAATATGGAACATTACTCTTTGTGCTTTCTTATCATTCGCTTTAATTCTAATTTGTTTCAAATTCAATATAATATCAGAAGTATCTTCAACAACTCCTTGAATTGTTTGGAACTCGTGCAATACATCTGTAATTTTAACACCAATTATAGCAGAACTAGGAATAGAAGATAACAAAACTCTTCTTAAAGAATTACCTATAGTTACACCAAAACCTTGTTCTAATGGTTGAAGAACGAATCTACCATGATTAGGGGTAGACGATTCTTCAAAGTGTACTCTATCTGGCATTTGCATTTGTACATTCATAAATCTTATAGCTTTTTGTTTTTCAAAATAATTTCAATTAAAGAAGTCCTAAACTCTACGTCTCTTTGGAGGACGACATCCATTGTGAGGTATAGGAGTTCTATCCATAATACTGTGTACTTCTAAACCAGCTACACTTAATGCTCTCACAGCAGCTTCTCTTCCTGAACCAGGACCTTTAACCATTACATCAACCTTTCTTAATCCCATATCAAAAGCTTCTTTACCAGCTTTTTCAGCTGCTATTTGAGCAGCATAAGGAGTATTCTTTTTCGATCCTTTAAATCCATTTTTACCAGAAGAAGACCAAGATAAGGTATTTCCATACATATCTGAAACAGTAACAATAACATTGTTAAATGTTGCCTTAACAAAAGCTTTACCATGGACATCAGTAACAACTTTCTTCTTTACTTTCTTTTTTATTTCTTTTCTTACCTGCAACTGTTTTTCTACGACCTTTTCTAGTACGTGAGTTAGTTCTAGTTCTTTGTCCTCTAACAGGCAGTCCTCTTCTATGACGGACACCTCTGTAACATCCTATATCCATTAATCTCTTAATGTTCATAGAAACTTCAGATCTTAGCTGACCTTCTACATTGTAATCGTCTAGTACTTGACGAATTGTTGCTATTTCGTGGTCAGACCACTCATTAACTTTTTTACTTTCGTCTATACCTGCTTTAGCAAGGACATCAACAGAACTTTTCTTGCCTATTCCGAAGATATAAGTTAAACCGATTACTCCGCGCTTATTTTTTGGTAAATCAACACCAGCTATACGAGCCACAAAATACTCCTTTAATTAACCTTGTCTTTGTTTAAAACGAGGGTTTTTCTTGTTAATTATATATACTCTACCCTTACGACGTACTATGATGTCATCCGGGTTTCTTTTTTTTACTGATGCTTGCACTTTCATTGCAATATCCTAAATTCTTGTTTTTAAATAGAATGCTATTGACGAATACAATAATAAATTATTATTTATATCTGTAAATTATTCTTCCTTTAGTCAAATCATAAGGTGAAAGTTCTACTGTAACTTTATCACCTTGAAGAATTTTAATAAAATTCATTCTCATCTTACCTGAAATATGAGCTAGAACAGTATGTCCATTTTCAAACTTCACAATAAATTGTGTGTTTGGAAGTGTCTCTAAAATTACTCCATCTAGTTTTATTAGCTCTTGTTTAGCCATATATCAGTTTCTTGATGTTAAAATTAATGGTTTATCTTGAGTAATAACTATTGTATGCTCAAAATGCGCCGCCGGTGATTTGTCACTTGTAACAACTGTCCAACCATCAGTAGCCGTTTTTACTTCTTTTCTACCAAAATGAACCATTGGTTCTATTGCAATAGCCATTCCTAATAATAGTTTCTCATTTGGGAATCTATTTTTATACAAAAGTGGTGGTACAAAATTTGGTACAGCAGGATCTTCATGAAGATTCTTTCCAATTCCATGACCTACTAATTCTCTTGTCAAAGAAAAACCATTTCTTTCGCAATGGTTTTGAATTGCTCTCGCAATATCATAAATTTTTTTGTTTTGTCTTGCTTGATCTATACCAAGATACAAAGACTCTTCAGTTACTCTCATCAATCTTGTTTTGTCATCACTTACTTTACCAACTGGATAAGTTACGGCACTATCACCATAAAAACCATTTATATAAGCACCACAATCCAAAGATACAATCTCACCCTCTTTTAATTTCCTTTCACTTGGCAAACCATGAACAACTTCGTCGTCAACAGAAATACACAAACTACCAGGGAAAAATTTATCATCAACTGGATATCCTTTAAAAGCTGGATGTGCATTTTTGGATTTAATATAATCTTCTGCAATACTATCCAATTCTAAAGTTGAAACACCAGGAACTACATATTTTTCTAAAAGAACAAGAGTTTCAGCAACAATTCTACAAGCTATTTCAATTTTTCTAATTTCTTCAGCATTCTTTATAATAATATTAGAACGTCTGCCACTCATTAATATCCACCACTTCCAGCTCTACCTTTAATTTTACCACTTTTCATAAATCCATCATAATGACGCATTAATAAAAATGATTCGATTTGTTGTAAAGTGTCTAGAGCAACGCCAATCATAATAAGTAAACTAGTACCACCAAAGAAAGAAGCAAAAGTAGATGTAATACCGAATAATCTAGAAACTATTGTCGGCAATATTGCTATTAATGCTAAAAACATTGAACCAGGTAAAGTTATTCTTGTTAAAATACCATCAATATAATCAGAAGTTGGTTTTCCAGGTCTAATACCTGGTATAAAACCACCTTGTTTCTTCATATTATCAGCTATATCTTTTGGATTAAAAACAATTGCTGTGTAAAAGTAGGTAAATAACACTACAATTACAGCATACATAGCCGCATAAGTAAAAGATTGATAACTAAAGAATTTAGACAAAGTAATAATAAAAGCACTATCAGGAAAAAATGATAAAACTGTTTGAGGTATAAACATAATAGATTGAGCAAATATAATTGGCATTACACCAGCTGTATTTAATCTCAATGGAATATACTGAGTGGTACCTCCGTAAACTTTTTTACCTTGTTGTCTTTTAGCATATTGAACAGGTATTCTTCTAGCAGCTTGAGTCATTAAAATTACAACTGCTATTATTCCAGCTAACATTCCAAACAATATTATTTCAAACATCCAATGGCGAACACCATTTGCAATTATATCATATTCTTGAGCAAAGGCATGGGGTAGTCTAGCAATTATACCAATAAAAATTATAAGCGAAATACCATTTCCAATTCCTCTATCTGTTATTTGTTCACCAAGCCACATTAGAAAAATTGTACCTGCTGTAAGTAAGGTCATTGTTGAAATTATAAACAAAAGATTTGGATCATAAACTACTGATACACCACTGTTTTGAACAGTTGTATTAATTAGTTTCATTGATACTCCAAAAGCTTGTAATCCAGCAACAACAACAGTGAAAATTCTTGTATATTGATTTATTTTACGTCGTCCTTCTTCACCATCTTTTTGCATTTTCGCAACTTCAGGAATTACTACTCCAGCAAGTTGAAAAATAATAGAAGAAGTAATGTAAGGCATAATTCCTAATGCAAATATCGCAGCATTAGAAAAAGCACCACCTACAAACATATCAAAAAGGCCTAAAAGTGAATTAGCATCACCATTTGCCATAGATGCTTTCAAAGCAACTACATTAATTCCAGGCAAAGTGATGTGTGAACCTACGCGAACAATAAGAAGAACCAAAAGAGTGAATCCAATTCTCTTTCTTAGTTCCTCAATTTTAAATATATTCGAAAAAGTATCAACAAGTTTAGCCATTTATGATTACCGTCCCCCCAGCCTTTTCAATCTTTTCTTTGGCAGAACTTGAGAAACCATCAGCTTCTATTGTTATAGCTACATTGATTTCACCATTGCCTAAAATCTTAAGAGGAAGGTTTGGTTTATTTATAATTCCAGCTAGGAATAATATTTCAAAAGTGATATTATTTGATTCAATTCTTTTATTACTAATAAACTCTTGAATTGCACCAACATTTAATGATTGATATTCAATTCTAGTTGGATTAGTAAATCCAAATTTCGGTAAACGCCTACTAATAGGCATTTGTCCACCCTCAAACCCACGTTTAGATTTTGCACCTGAACGTGATTGTTGCCCTTTATGACCTTGAGTAGAAGTTCCACCATGACCAGATCCAGGACCTCTACCAATTCTTTTCTTGCTGTGCTTAGAGCCTTCAGCGTATTTAAGATTACCTACGTGTTTCATTTTCTTTTTTATCTTTATTGTTATTCAGAAACTGATTCTACTTTAACCAAATGCTTAACTACTCTTATCATACCTAAAGTCTGAGGATTATCAGGCAATATATTAAAATAGTTAGGACGACCTAAACCCAAAGCTTCAATAGTTAATTTTTGCTTTTTGTTTCTATCAATCACACTTTGTACTTGAGTTACTTTTAGTTTAGACATTTACTTACCTTAATTTACAATTTAAATCTTAACCAAACATGACTTTTTCAGCTGAGATACCACGTCTTGCAGCAACTGAACTAATATCTTCAATTTCAGTCAATCCTTTTATAGCAGCTTTAACTGTATTGTGTGGATTAGATGAACCCAAATTTTTAGTTAATACATCTTGAACTCCAGCTAACTCTAATACTGCTCTTACTCCACCAGCTGCAATAACACCAGTTCCAGGAGTAGCAGGTTTAATTAATATTTTAGCTGAACCAAAAACACCAATTATTTCATGAGGTAAAGTACCATTTTGAATAGTTACTTTAACAAGACTTTTTTTAGCAGCATCTGTTGCTTTTGTAACTGCATCAACTACTTCACCTGCTTTACCAAGTCCGTAACCTACATGCCCATTACCATCTCCAACTACTACAATTGCAGAAAAATTAAATCTTCTACCACCTTTAACTACTTTCGCAGTTCTTCCCACGTAAACTAATTTGTCTTTTAAATCAAGTTCTGTAGCTTTTAATTTGCTCACAATTTCACCTTATTATTCTAAAATTAGAATTCTAGACCGGCTTCTCTTGCCGAATCTGCTAATGCTTTAACTCTGCCATGATAAATGTTTCCATTTCTATCAAAAGCAATTTTTTTAATATTATTTTTAACAGCTCTTTCAGCAATTACTTTTCCAACTAATTTGCTTAAGTCCATTTTGCTCATCTCAGGAGTTATCATTGTTTTAATTTCTTTATCTAAAGTAGATGCAGAAGCCAATGTTACACCATCAGTATCATTTATGATTTGCACATAAATGTGTGAAGAGCTTTTACTAACAGTCATTCTTAATCTTTCAGATGTACCAAAGATTCTATGTCTTATGTTCATCTTACGTCTATTAAGTCTTTTTGCTTTTATTTTTACAGCACTCATTTTAACAGTCAATATTTATTTTAAAATACACGAAATAATTCTTATCTCGCAGTAGTTTTATTTAGCTGAAGTCTTACCAGCTTTACGTCTTACATATTCACCTTCATAGCGAATACCTTTGCCTTTATAAGGTTCAGGAGGTCTAATTGATCTAATTTTAGATGCTACAGTTCCAACAAGTTGTTTATCAATCCCGGAAACCAAAACAGTTGTTGGGTTTGGTGCTTGAAACGAAACTCCTTGAGGAGGTATTACTAACAATGGATGTGAATATCCCATATTCATTTGTAATCTTTCATTTCTCAATTCAACTTTATATCCAACACCTTCCAATTTAAGAGTAATAGTATATCCAGTGCTTACACCCTGAATAATATTATTAGCTAAAGCTCTTGTTAAGCCATGTAAAGCTCTTAAACTTTTAGAGTCGTTATCTCTTGAAAATGTTACAACACTTCCTTCAATAACACAGTTAATTCCTTCTGGTATGTTAACTGATAACTCGCCTTTTGTTCCCTTAGCACTTAAAACTTTATCATTCAATGAAATTTTAACATCACTAGGTAATTCAATTAGTTTTTTTCCAATTCTAGACACTTTTGTTCTCCAAGATAAATTACCACACTGTACAAATAAATTCACCACCAACATTAAGTTTTTTGGCTTCTTTATCAGTTATTACACCTTTAGACGAAGATAAGATAGCAATTCCAAGACCATTTCTAACTCTAGGAATGTTATCAGTATTTACATAAATTCTTCTTCCAGGTTTACTTACTCTTTTGATTTCTCTAATTGCAGGTAATCTATTAAAATATCTTAAAGTTACATTTATTGTACCTTGGATATCGTCTTTCCTGTCTTCATAATCTGTTATAAAACCTTGCTCTTTTAATATTTTAGCAATTGCTAATTTAGTATTTGAACGTGGAATATCAACTGATCTATGACCTGCTTTTCCTGCATTTCTGATTCTCGTTAGAAAATCTGATATTGAATCTGTTACTGGCATATTTAAACTATAATATTATTAATTACCAACTTGCTTTTGTCATGCCCGGTATTTTACCATCTAGGGCAAGTATTCTAAACTGATTTCTACACAAACCAAATTTTTTGTAAACTCCACGAGCTTTACCTGTTTGTGTACATCTACTTTGTACTCTATTTGGAGATGAATTTCTTGGAAGTTTTTGCAAACCTACATAATCTCCAGCTGCTTTTAGTTCTTCTCTTTTAGCTAAGAATTTTGCTACCATTCTTTGGCGTTTTAAATTTCTAGCTATTACTGATTTTTTTGACATATTAACCTAATATCTTATTTCTTTTTGAAAGGAAAACCAAATTCATTTAGTAATGCGTGAGCTTCACCATCAGTCTTAGCACTCATTACAAAAGTAATATCAAATCCTGTAATACGACTTACTTTATCTACATCAATTTCAGGGAATATTATTTGTTCTTTAATACCAAGAGTATAATTTCCACGTCCATCAAAACTTTTATCGGGAAATCCTCTAAAATCTCTTACTCTTGGAGAAACAATATTAATAAATCTGTCTAAAAACTCATACATTCTCGCTCTTCTTAAAGTAACTGAAGCACCAATTGGCATACCTTCTCTTAATTTAAAATTCGAAATTGCTTTTTTAGCTTTTCTAATTACTGGTCTTTGACCTGCGATTAACTCTAATTCATTAATTGCATTTACTAATAATTTTTGATCTGTTGCAGCTTCTCCAACACCCATATTTAAGCAAATCTTTTCAAGTTTTGGAACTTGCATTATAGATTTGTAACCATACTTTTCCATTAAAGCTGGTATTACCTTTTCATTATAAAAAGCTAATAGTCTTGCTGGAGGAGTAGGTCTTGAAACGCTAACGTCTTCTAATCTTTTACCTTCAGGCACAAAACTATTCTTTTTCGTTACTACTGTATTTTGTTGTTTAGCCATTTTAAATCAATATTTTTAATTTCAAAACTTTTTACTTAGCACTTACGAGCTGTACATTTGAATAATTGATAGGTAAAGACGTATCAACTATACCACCATTCTGATTTTGTTGAGAAGGTTTAGTGTGTTTTTTATGAATATTTACACCATCAACTAAAATAGTCATTTTAGTAGGATAAATTTCTAAAACTCTTCCTTCTTTTCCTTTATCATCACCTGCGATAACTTTAACAGTATCGCCTTTTTTAATTTTAAGTTTCATTTCAATTACCTTAAATAACTTCGGGAGCTAATGATACAATTTTCATAAATGATTTTTCACGTAGCTCTCTTGCTACTGGACCAAAAATACGAGTTCCTCTTGGATCTCCTTTTTGGTTTAAAAGTACTGCTGCATTATCATCAAATCTGATATATGAACCATCTTTTCTTTTAACTTCCTTTGAAGTTCTAACAACAACAGCTTTACAAACTTCACCTTTTTTAACATTGCCATTAGGTATTGCTGCTTTCACTGAAACAACAATTAAATCGCCAATTCTAGCATATTTTTTACCATGACCACCTAATACTCTAATGCATCTTACTTTCTTTGCACCTGAATTATCAGCAACTATTAAATTTGTTTCTTCTTGAATCATTTCTCAACCTTTAAAAAGAATTTATATATTTATTTAGCACGTTGTACAATTTCAACTAATTCCCAACGTTTGCGTGCACTCAATGGACGACACTCTCTTATTCTAACAACATCACCTGTTTTACAAGTGTTTAGTTCGTCGTGAGCCATAAATTTCTTACTTCTTTTGAAGTATTTCTTGTAAATCGGGTGAGCAATTTGTCTAACAACTATAATTGTAATAGTTTTATCACACTTATTAGATGTTACTTTACCTTGCAAAATCTTTTTATTCGATTTAGTTTGCGTTTCTATGTTATTATTGATTTCTGACATTATTCGGATCCGTTTACGATTTTCTTTCATTAACAATTGTTTGCATACGAGCTATGTCTTGTCTTAAAATTTTAAGATAAGCAGTATCGTGCAATTGCTTTAGTGAATGTTGGAAACTTTGTTTAACCACTGTTTCCTGAGTGTCTATAAGCAATTGATTTAATTCTTCAATCGCCAAGCTTTTTAAATCTTTTGTTTTACGCGGTTTCATTATATGTTAAATCTATTCGTGTAACAAACTTAGTTTTCATTGGCAATTTATGTGAAGCCAATCTCATTGCTTCTTCAGCTCTTTCTCTAGTAACACCATCAATCTCAAATAAGATTCTACCTGGTAATACTACAGCTATCCAACCCTCTGGACTACCTTTACCTTTACCCATACGAGTTTCAAGAGGTTTTTTAGTGTAAGGTTTATCTGGAAAAATTCTAATCCAAACCTTACCATCTCTTTTCAAGTAAAATGAACCAAAAGCAACTAATGATCCTCTGTAAGCATATCCTCGTCTATTACCTCTATGGGCTTTTCTATGTTTAACTCTTTTAGGACTTAACATTTTAATTTACCACTTATTATTTTTGTTTTCCGATGATTTCGCCTTTGCAAATCCATACTTTAATGCCAATAGCACCATAGATAGTTCGCGCAGTTGAAGTACCATAATCTATATCTGCTCTCAATGTATGCAATGGAATTCTACCTTCTTTGTATTGTTCAGATCGAGCCATATCCGCTCCACCCAATCTACCAGAAGCCATTATTCTAATTCCAGCTGCACCCATTCTCATTGCTGATGATACCGCTTGTTTCAAAGCTCTTCTGAAAGATATTCTTCCTTCAAGCTGTTGAGAAATTGTATCTGCAACAAGTAAAGCATCAAGTTCAGGTCTTTTAATTTCACTAATTAAAATCTTAACTTCTTTAGATGTTATCTTCTTAAGTTCTTCTTCAAGTTGGGTAATATCTTTACCTGAACGGCCAATTATTACACCTGGTCTTGAAGTATTTATTGTAATACGAAGCTGCTTAGCAGTTCTTTCTACAATTATTCTAGCAATGCCGGCTTTCTTTTTCCTGTTTCTAATATAGCTTCTAACTTTAATATCTTCTGCTATTTTATCAGATACATTTCTTTCGTCAAACCAATTGGCATCCCAACTTCTATTTATACCTAGGCGAAATCCAATAGGATTAGTCTTTTGTCCCAAGTTAATCTCCTTAATTGCTCTCAGTTTCTACTGAATGATCTTTAGTTTGAACAACAATAGTTAAATGATTCGATCTTTTTCTAATTCTATAAGCTCTACCCATTGGAGCAGGACTTATTCTCTTCGCTGTTGGACCCTGATTAACAAAACATTCTTTTACGAATACATCATTATCATTAATATTAGTTCCAGCATCTGTTGCTTTATGATTTAAGTTTCCTAAAGCTGATTTCAATAATAACTCAGCATCTGCAGAAGCAGATTGAGGTAAAAACTTCAATATTGTTAAAGCTTCTTGTGCTTTTTTTCCTCTAATAAGATCTATTACCAATCTCATCTTACGAGGGCTAGAACGTATGTGTTTTTTTACTGCTCTTGCTTGCATTTTTAAATTACCTTAAATTATTTTTTGCCAGAACGTTGATCTTTTCTATTACCAGCGTGGCCTCTATAAACTCTAGTCGGAGAAAACTCACCTAGTTTGTGACCAACCATATTTTCCGTTACATAAACTGGAATAAAGTTTTTACCATTATGAACTGCTAATGTATGCCCTACAAATTCTGGTGAAATTGTTGAAGCACGAGACCAAGTTTTTATAACTTTTTTCTCATTAGCTTCATTCATTACATCAATCTTTCTTTGAAGTTTATAATGAATGAAAATACCTTTTTTAAGTGATCTTGACATCTTTATTCCTTATCTATTTAGCTTTTCTGCCACGAATAATATATTTGTTGCTAAGATTTTTCTTTTTACGAGTTTTCAAACCTTTTGCGTATTTACCCCAAGGTGATCTTGGATGTAATCTACCACCACCTGATTTAGATGCACCTTCACCACCACCCATAGGGTGATCAATTGGGTTCATAGCCATACCACGTGTTTGACCTTTAATACCTCTCCATCTATTTCTACCAGCTTTACCTTGCAAGATATTCATGTGATCAGCATTTCCTACAGTACCAATTGTTGCAAAACAATTAGAAGGAACCATTCTGATTTCACCTGAAGGCATTTTCAATTGAGCCATTTTACTGTCTACACCAACTAATTGAATTGATGTTCCTGCACTACGAGCTAATTGACCACCTTTACCTGGTTTTAACTCTACATTATGTATAGTTAAACCAACTGGTATATTTCTTAAAGGCAAAGTATTTCCGTCATTATATTCAGCTGTTGAGCTAGATATAATATTTTGACCTACTTTTAGTTTATTTGGAGCTAAAATATAACGTTTTTCACCATCTTCGTACTGAACTAAAGCTATATTACATGATCTATTTGGATCATATTCAATAGTCATTACAGTGGCATTCATATCAATTTTATTTC
>JAPLFM010000097.1 GCA_026390675.1 Candidatus Kapaibacterium sp.
ATTCTACTGCTGGTGGCAGAAATACTTCAAATCAGAATTTTATTGCAAATGAAGTTAATAGTAGTGCTTTACTAAAAGGTAATTACACACTTGTTGATACTGGTCATTTTGAAATGGCAAATAACATAAAAGGTAAAGTTACACCAAGTATTATTGATTCTAGTTACTTAGTTAGCAGTTTGTATTTGAATAATTCAAAGCCAAAATTTTGGGATAATTTAATCTCATTTCCTGCAATTGGCTATCCAAATAAACTAAATGAAAAGATAAATCCTGCCAAAAAGAGATATGATTCTTCAAAAGATATTAGCTATTGCGAAAGTAGTAATACTACAAAAGTAGAATTAGATGAAGAAATTAAACTTTATAATTTCAATAACTTAATTGATTTTATTAAGATTGATACAAAAGAAATTTCAAATATAGAATTATACAATTTACAAGGCAAAAGTTTAGATATTAATTTTAATTTAGAAATTCAAGAAAACGAAATTCATTTGAAAAATCTAGAATGTGGTATCTACTTTATAAAATTTAAAATTGATGAAAGAAACTGTTTAGTAAGAATAATTAAAAGTAGTGAATATTAATAGGATTTTTTTAAAACTAAATACTAAAAATTGATGACATTAAGTCATTATATTTGTAAATTCTTTTCAATCTGATATAATAATTATGCACTACAAAGAAATTGAAAAATATTGGGATTCTAAAGTTGGTGAGGTGGAGTTTACTACCAAACTTGAGATGGATCATTTTCAGAAATTAATACCTTTAGAATCAAGAATATTGGATTATGGTACTGGATATGGACGCACACTAAAACTATTACAAGATTTAGGCTATACTTCACTTTATGGAATTGAGATTTCTGATCAGATGATTAATGCTTCAAAAATGCTTTGTCCTATTGCAAATATTCATAAGTATGATGGTCAACATACTGAGTATCAAGATACTTACTTTGATGCTGTTATTTTTCTTGGCATACTTACCTGCATTTCTGAAAACCAAAATCAGTTAAATACAATTAAAGAAATCTATAGAATTATGAAACCCGGTGCATATTTATTTGTATCAGATTTTTTAATCAATAATGATGAAAGGAATAAAATAAGATATAAAGGATTTGAAGCTAAATACAAGACCTATGGTTCATTTGAATTAGAAAATGGTATTCCACTTAGACATCATTCAAAAGAATGGATTATGGAGCTTTTTTCAGTGTTTAATCTTATCAGCTACAAAGAAAGTGTATTCAAAACAATGAATGGCAATTATTCAAATGGGTTTACACTGATTTGCAAGAAATAGAATTAAAAATAGTTGGTGTAAGCAAAGCCAAAAAGAAAGGAAATTGTTTTGTCAATTTCTCAAACGGTGAATGGGTTTTAGTCAATACTGATTTAATTCTAAAGTTTAATTTACAAAAAGATAAAGTAATAAATCAAGACATTGTTAATCAAATTACATATGATCAGAATTTGATTGATGCTAAACAACGCTCCTTGAATTATGCTACATACAAGCCCCGTACAGAAAAGCAAGTAAGAGACAAACTAAAAGAATTGAAATTTCTTCCTGAATTGATTGAAACTTGTATCAATTTTCTTTATGAGTTTAATTACCTTGATGATGAAAAGTTTGCTTTTTCATTTGCCAAAGATTACAAACAATTAAAACCAGCATCTGGTGAGAAAATAAGACAAGAACTTTTGAAAAGAGGAATTTGTAAGTTATTAGCAGAGAAAGCAGTTAGTGATTTGTTCTCAGATGAAGAGATAGTTATACAAATTGAAAAAGCTTGTGAAAAAAAATTAAGAATGTTAAAAAACAAGCCTAAAGAAAAAATGAAATCAAGTTTGATTTCATTTCTTCAGAGGCAAGGGTTTGAATGGGAATTGATAAAACAAGCTATAAATAAATACGATTTAAATTAAAATTCGAATTTATATGTTCCTCTTTCAGGATATGTATATTTAGTATTTTGACAATTAGTAGTTATATTAAATTCTGAATTATAAAACAAATCAATATTTTTAACTTCTAATAAGATTACATCAGAAAACAAGTATCTAAATTGTATATGTAATTCTTCGTAATTTATCCTAACTCCTTGATTTTCAATAGTAATAATATACTTAGCTGAGACACTTCTTATCTCGATTTTGTCATTAGATTTAAGTCTATTTTTCAAATCAATTCTTAAAGTGAAACAATCATTTGTTTTGCCATAATATAAAATGTCTATAAACTCACCGGAAGTATGCATAGCTCCACTATTACTTAATTTTGGTACAATCATTCCAGCATTTTCCCATTGCTCTTCTCTTATATAGTAGTCAAAATATGGGTAAATTTCACTTGATGGCAACTTCCTTTCTTTTAAATCGATCTGCATTATAGGTTTGTGTAATTCCTCAGGTATTTCAACATTGATAGATTCATAAATTTTTCTGATATAATATTTAAACAATGTGTCAAAATCAAACCTATTAGGTGCATTATGTTCATCACCAAACCACCAAAACCAATCAGAACCTTCTGCAATGTATGCAAAATATAAAGCCTGTTTTACTTTTTCTATATAAATGCTATTTCTATTGTATTCAATAGCTTGTCTGGCATTTCTAAGTATGTTCCAAGCTGTTTTATCTTCATGATGTCCTATCCAAATATCAAAATTGGCATTAATCCACGAACCAGGATGAATATTTGAAATAATATTTTGTTCAATAGCTTGTGGAGAATCTATAAGTCTAATAGTTTCAATAATCTCTGAATTTTCTAATCTTTCAAATAGATTCTTTAAAAAGAATATTCCATTGTTTCTATAAAATTCCCAACAATTTTCCCCATCAAGAATAATTGTTAATACTGAATAATCTAAATGGTCTTCCCCATACAAATCAATTATTCTATTTCTTTTAGATTCAATAGCTTGCATCATATCATTGACAGCATCAAATTCATTCCAATTAGAATATAGAAAACCAATTTTATCAGATATTTCCGTATCTCTAAAGAAAATATTTAAATTACCATTATTAGTAGAATAACCATAAGGAAAAAACTTTGAATTGTTTTCTTGATAATTACTAACTGATCTCGAGAGTATTTGCTCATCGGTTGCAATGTTTTCAATACCATTTTCAGCAAGCATATTTACAACTTGGTTTGAAACGCATCCTTCACTACTCCAATAAGATTTAGGATTTACTCCAAATATCTTATAATAATAATCATTAGACATTTTTATTTGAGCTTCTGCATCTTGAGGAAAAGCAAATCTATGTTCGATTGCACCTCTATTTGAATTAGATTCCAAAGCAATGTTTGTATCGCAAACTAAAGGTAAAATTGGATGAAAAAATGGTGAACAAGATACTTCAATTTGTCCTGATTCTTGTAATTCTTTATACAAAGGTATTATTTTAGATAAAATATCTAAATGATGTTCTAATACACTTAGTTTGTCTTCTTCAGTAAAATGTCTTCCTTTTTCAAATAAATAGCTTATTTCAGTATTTAGTTTTGATATTTCACCTATCCATGTTAGATTGTACCAAACTTGTAAATCTAAAAATTCTTCACTACTAAATTCATTTGCATTATTGAGGTTATTTTGATATTTTTCATAAAGTTCTTTATATCGAGGATATGGAGCAATCATATTATCATAATTACAAACAAAAAATTGATGCAATATTTCTTTTTTTTGAGTATAATTTAAATCAATTGCTTTAACTTCTGTTAAAATTTGAACTTTGTCTTTACATTTTCCAGAAATATAATCTTCAATTTGGATTAGCAAAGATGGAACTAAGTTTATAGTTTGTTTAAGTTTAGGATATTCTTTTAATAATATAGGAAGGTCGTAATAATCTTTCACACCGTGAAATCTTACCCATGGCAAAATGAATTCATCTTCAATTTTATAATAAGGCTGATGTTGATGCCATAAAAATGCAAGCTTTAACTTTTTCATTTAAATCAAAAATTTAATCCGAAACTAATCCCATATATTAATGAGAAGTGACGATTAACTATATCAATTGATGCATTGGGTTCAACAAAAATATCATTAAATTGAAAAGTATATGAAGTTCCAAACCTCATAAGTGCATTAAACTTATTACCAGTATGGTCATTGTTGATTTTATTAGTATAATCAATTTTTGTAGAGTCCAAAACCGGATATTGGATAATTCTAACACCTGGAGCCATCCAAGCTCTCCATTTGCTAGTCAAATGAACATTCAAACTCAATGCACCACTATATTCTGAGTTATCTCCAAAGGCAGTTTCAGTCATCAATCCTATTCCAATTTCAGGTGATGAATCTATGAAAGCAAACATATATTCTATTCCAACTGTTGGCAAAGTATGCTTTTCTAACATATCAGTTTGACCTCCAACAAATATTCTTGGAAAATGTCTATATTCTTCAGAGTATAAAGAATTTAGTGATAATAGCAATAGCAATAGAAATAACTTTTTCATGTATAAAACCTTTTTGAATAAACTATAAGAATATTGAATATTTAATCTTAATTTTGTAAAGTATTCAATAACTATACAATCAAAACTATGCCAAAATTTGAAAATTATATAAATGGTGCTTTTATTACACCAAATGATAACAATTATTTCGATAATATATCACCTGCTAATAATGCTGATATTATAGGTCAGTTCCCTCTTTCAAGTAGTTCAGATGTAGATAATGCTGTCTCTGCTGCAAAACAATCTTTTAAAGCTTGGAAAAATATGCCAGCACCTAAAAGAGGTGATATTTTAAGGATAGCTGGCGATATATTTACACGAAGAAAGAAAGAATTGGCTAAAATTATGACAAGAGAGATGGGAAAGCCAACTTTTGAAACCGAGGGAGATGTTCAAGAAGCAATTGATACTTGCTATTACGCAGCTTCAGAAACTCGTAGATTATTTGGTCAAACAGTGCCAAGTGAGATGAATGAAAAAATTAATATGTCATTTAGAAATCCAATAGGTGTATGTGGAATTATCACTGCTTGGAACTTCCCTATTGCTGTACCTTCTTGGAAAATAATTCCTGCTCTAGCTTGTGGCAATACTGTTGTTTGGAAACCTAGCGATGATGCACCTCATTCAGGAATTATATTTGCTGAAATACTTGAAGAAGCTGGTGTACCTGCTGGAGTATTTAATGTTGTTCATGGTGATGCAATTTGCGGTCAAGCAATTGTAAACAACCCTGATGTTGCTTTGATTGGCTTTACGGGTTCTACTCAAACTGGAACTGCTATTGCTGAAGTATGTGGCAGAATGAACAAAAGAATTTCACTTGAAATGGGTGGTAAAAACGCCCAAATAATCATGGATGACGCAAACCTCGAATTAGCTGTGGAAGGTGCTTTATGGGGTGCTTTTGGTACAACTGGTCAAAGATGTACTGCCACATCAAGATTGATTGTTCATTCATCTGTTTATGATATTGTAATTGAAATGATTGAAAAACAAGCTACTAAACTTAGACTTGGTGATGGTTTGAAAGCTGAAACCCAAGTTGGTCCTGTAATAAATAAAAAAGCAGTTGAAAAAATAATGTCATATATTGAAATTGGAAAATCTGAAGGAGCAAAATTAGTTTTTGGTGGTGAGATTGCTACTGGAAATGATTTGGATAATGGTAATTTCATCAAACCAACATTGTTCAAAGATGTTACTCGAAATATGAGAATATTCCAAGAAGAAATTTTCGGTCCAGTACTTTCTGTTTCAAAATGCCACTCACTTGATGAAGCAATTGAACTTGCCAATGATTGCAAATATGGTTTATCTTCTTCAATCTTTACTAATGATGTTCGCTCTGCTTGGCTTGCAACTAAAGAGCTTGAAGCTGGAATAACTTACATCAATGCACCAACTATTGGAGCTGAAGCTCACATGCCATTTGGTGGAGTAAAAGGTACTGGCAATGGACATAGAGAAGGTGGGTGGACAGCTTTTGAAATTTTTACAGAATGGAAAACTGTTTATGTGGATTATTCAAACAAACTCCAAAGAGCTCAAATTGATAATTATTAAAAGAATTATAAAAGAACAGTATAAAGATGAAAAAGCTACCCAAAAGGTAGCTTTTTTCAAAATAAAATTACATTTTAATTAAGCAGCAAAAACTTCTGAAACTTTTGCAGCAGCATCATTAAAATTAACAGCTACCTTAAATTCCATACCTGAATTTTTAAGTTTTTCAGCACCTTCAATTGCATTTGTTCCATCTAATCTAACAATTACTGGAACAGTTACTTTTACTGTTTTTAATGCTTGAATAATACCCTCAGCTACCCTATCACAACGAACAATTCCACCAAAGATATTAATCAAAACTGCTTTAACATCTTTGTCGCTCATCATAATTCTAAAAGCATTAGAAATACGTTCAACATTTGCCCCACCCCCTACATCCAAGAAGTTAGCAGGTGCACCACCAGCCATTTGAATCATATCCATTGTAGCCATAGCAAGTCCAGCACCATTGACCATACAACCAACATTACCATCAAGTTTGATGTAATTAAGATCATATTTAGATGCTTCAACTTCTAATTCAGATTCTTCAGCTATATCTCTATAAACTAATAAATCTTTATGGCGATATAATGAGTTATCATCAAAATTTACTTTTGCATCAAGTGCTAAAATTTTACCATCAGTTGTTAAAACCATTGGGTTAATTTCCATCATAGAGCAATCTAAATCTTCATAAGCTCTTACAAGATTCATTATAAATGGAATAAAGTTTTTAAAACCATCTCCACTTAAACCTAATCCAAAAGCTAATCTACGAGCTTGATAACCTTGAAAACCAATTTTAGGTTCGATAGTTTCTTTAATAATTCTTTCTGGAGTTTCTTCAGCTACTTTCTCAATATCCATTCCACCTTCAGTAGAACACATAACTATATTTTTACTTGTTTGTCTATCTAAAAGAATACTAACATAATATTCTTTTTGAATAGAAGCTCCATCTTCAATTAACATTCTATTTACAATTGCACCAGCAGCACCAGTTTGAATTGTAACTAATTTGTTTCCAAAAGTAGCATCAGCATATTTAAAAACTTTATCTGAAAGCTCACCACCAGCAATTACTGTAACTCCTCTCACAGTTTTATCACCAACTTTTTTCTCTGCATTAGTTTTAATATCGTGAACTACACCTTTACCACGTCCACCAGCGTGAACTTGTGATTTTAAAACTACTACTTTACTACCTTGAGATTCAAACATTTCAAAAGCTACTTTACCAGCTTCTGCAGAAGAAAATACTGCTTGACTTTTTAGAACAGGCACATTATACTTCTTTAGAAGTTCTTTCGCTTGATATTCATGTATATTCATAAATGTCTCTATAATGAATTAAATAATCTGATTACAAAATTATCAAATTTAATTATCAAAAACAAAGTTAATATTATTAATCTTTTGTTAAGTTTGTTTAAACTACTTTAAAAGTATCAAGATTTTGCAAAATTTGCACAGATTTGCTTCATAATTTTGTGCAAAGTTCGTTTATCGTCAAATTAAGCTAATAATTTTTTACGCTTCTTTTCGTAAGCCAAATCATCTGCATCTAGCTATTTATGGTTAATGATTGATTAAAATACAAAAGACAACCACCTCGCCAAAGCTCGAAGCCAGCCACTCCTCCAAAGGAGGAGAATTTAAGTCAAATTTCTAAGTCACTGATTAAACTTAGATTTTTCTCTAATGATTAATTTGGGATTAAACTACTTTAAAAGTATCAAGATTTTGCAAAATTTGCACAGATTTGCTTCATAATTTTGTGCAAAGTTCGTTTATCGTCAAATTAAGCTAATAATTTTTTACGCTTCTTTTCGTAAGCCAAATCATCTGCATCTAGCT
>JAPLFM010000147.1 GCA_026390675.1 Candidatus Kapaibacterium sp.
GGCATTAGTTACTCCCTCCCCGATTTTAACTTGTTAAAATCTTTGGGTGAGGGTTGGGGAGGGGTTCTTAATGCCATGTTTTTTTAAAAACAGAAGCAAAATATATCCTGAAAGAGACGATTGTCTCAAATTCAGGGAGACAGAAAAAAAGCAACAAAAAACATAAAAAAACGCAAAATCACTGCAAAAATTGAAATGAAGAAATTTAAGTAACAAATTGGAAAATAATAAATTAAGCTGAATTTACGCAAAACATTAAAAAGTTATTTTTACTTTAGGGTTCAAATGAATAATTCTGTTTTTTTCAGAATCGGGAAGTGGGTTGTTTTTGATTTGTAACAATCTAAGTGTTTGAGAATAAAATATGTTGTCAGGCAATTTCTGTATTTTGTTATTTGATACAATCAAAACTTTAAGATTGCTCAAAAAAGCAATCTCATCAGACAAATATTTTAAATTGTTATCTGATAAATTCAACATATTTAAGTTAGTTAATTTATAAATACCTGATTGAATATTAGCAATATTATTATTTGTAAAGTCAATTGAATATAGATTTGTTAAACTATATAGTAAAATTGGTATTTCAGTAAATTTATTGTTTCTTGCAACTATACTTTTAATTTGTAAAAGTTTGTCAAATTTTGGAGGGAATTTAATAATTCTATTATCGCTTATATCAATTGATTGTAAATTTACTAATTCAGTTATCTGATTAGGTATGTTAAACAATTCATTTGAAGTATAGTAAAGTAATTGCATTGATTTCAATTTTGAAAAAGAATCAGGCAAATCATTAATTGAGTTACCATTTATATTTAAGCTTTTTAGATTAGCTAATTTCCCAAATTCGTATGGCAGTGATTGGATTTGATTACTTTCCAAAATTAGATTAGATAATTTTTTAATTTCACATAATTCCTTTGGAACGGTCTGTATATTATTGAATGATAAATCAATTCTTTGCAAATTGTGAAAATATTTTACAAAACTTGGTATTGCGTTGATTTTATTTCTACTCAAATCAAGGTTCTCTAAATAAATCAAATCTTTTAATGTAGGAACAATCTCATTTAAGCTATTAGAAGCAACATTTAAATAAGAAAGTCCTTTTAATTTAGAAATGCTCTTTGGTAATTTTTGAAGATTATTACTAGATAAAATTAATACTTTTAATTTACTACTACTGATGTTAAACTCATCAAATTGTGTAATATTATTTCCATCAAAATCAATATACTCTAGGCTTTGGATTTCAAAACATATATTGGGGAATTTGTAAAATTTGTTTTTATTTAACTTAATGATTTTTAGATTATGTAGCTTTTTTATTTCAATTGGCAAAGATGAGATATTGTTGTTTGACAAATCTAATACTTCAAGATTGTAAAATTTGATAATATCAATAGGAAATACGCTTAACCTTCTACCACTAAGATTAAGTTCTTTAATATTGCTATATTCTTTCAATGCTTGATTAATATCATTGCTTTGTTGCTTTTTTAAAGGGCGAGGCATATTTTCGCCCGCAGCATTGGCAGAGAAACTACCAATGAAAGAATAAACTAAAACTAATATGAAAATATACTTTTTCAAATTAAAGTGATAATTGCTGATATACACACAAATCAATTGTAAATAAAAATTTGTATAGTTTTGTTCGATAGGCAGTTATGATATTTAAAATTAATTATTTAATTTCAGTTTCTCTTTTATCAAAAGAAAACTTTTTTTCAACATATTGAGATAGTCTCACAAAAGGAAATCCTAATAGTAAGTATATTACTGCTACAATTATTCCAGTACCTATATAATCAAAATATGTATTTGATAATTGATTATACAGTTTTGTAAGCTCAACCATAGTAATTACGGATACAAGAGATGAATCTTTTAAAAGTGATATAAAATCATTTGTTACAGGTGGAATTACTAATCTTATTGCTTGTGGTATAATAATGTGTCTTAGTGCTTGATTGCGGGTCATTCCAAGTGAAATAGCAGCTTCCATCTGTCCACGAGAAACAGCAAACAAGCCAGCCCTGTAATTTTCGGCTTCATAAGCAGCATAGTTCATACCCAAACCTATTACTGCAGCAAAATATGGACTTATTTTAATACCAAAAGAAGGCAAAGCATAGTAAATAAAAAATAGTTGAATTAATAAAGGTGTCCCTCTAATAATTTCAATATAAGTAATAGCTAAGATGGAAAATGGTCTTGGAGCATATACCCTTACTAAAGCCACAAATAAACCTAAAATAATGGCTACAATCATAGAAAGTAATGATATTTCCATTGTTACAATTGCAGCTTCGCCAAAAAGTGGTAAAAAGCTAATATATCTATCTAAATAATCTTTATAAGTTAAATCTTTAGATTGAGATTTAATGAATTTTTCATAGTTTGTAGGAGGAACATTAACTTCATTTTGATCTTTTGAATCTTTTGTATAAAGTGCAATTGCGTAATTCCACATTTTATAAGATTCTAAAATTTCCCTTAATTTACCTGAAGAATATAGATTAGCAATAGCATTATTAATACTTTCTAAAAGTTCTTCTCTTCCTTTTTTAATTGCAATTCCATAAACCACTTGACCAATTGGCTGACCGACCAATTTCAATTGTGGGTTCCAACCAGCATAATATAATGCTACTGGCTGATCTATCAAAACAGCTTCTAGTCTTTCTAATTCTAAATCTTTATAAGAATTTGCTTCACTCTCATAAGATTTAATAATTATTCCACCATGAGTTTGTAATATCTTCTCAGCTAAGGAATTTTTAAGGGTACCAACTTTTTTCCCTCTTAAATCATCTAATGTAGTTACATCATTTTGATTTTTTCTAACAACCAATTGTTCATAAGTAATATAGTAAGGTTCAGAAAAATCAACAACCCTTTTTCTGTCATTTGTAATTTCAATACCATTAATTGCAACATCATAATCATCTCTACTTAATCCTGGAACCAAACCATCCCATTGGTTTTGAACAAACTCAGGTTCGTAGCCTAGTTCTTGGCAAATAGCCAAAATGATATCATATTCAAAGCCAGTAAGTTTAGCAGGGTTTTAAGGTGCTCCACTTTCAGTATCAGCAGCAAATCTTAATTTTTTCTTTACTTGCGAATCTAAAGAAGTAAAGGAAATAATTATTAAACTAAATATTATAAGTATTTTTTTTATCATTTTAATCAAGTAATAATTTCAAATATGCCCTAGTTCTAGGATCTTTAGGATTTGAAAACATTTCAGCAGGTGGTGAAATTTCAACTATTTGCCCTTGATCCATAAAAACAACTAAATCAGAAGCATTTTTAGCAAAACTCATTGAATGTGTTACAACTATTTGAGTCATACCTTCTTTTCTTAAATTAAGCATTACTTGAATAACTTCTTCAACCAATTCAGGGTCAAGCGCAGAAGTTGGTTCATCATAAAGCATAATTTGAGGTGACATAGCCAATGCTCTAGCAATTGCAACCCTTTGTGCTTGTCCACCCGAAATTTGATTTGGCATTCTATCTAAAAAAGTATCCATTCCAACCTTTTCCAAAAGTCCTATTGCTCTTAAAGTTGCTTGAGATACAGATTCTTTCTTAACAATTAAAGGAGCTTTCATTACATTTTCTAAAACTGAAAGATTAGGAAATAGATTTAAGTTTTGAAAAAGCATACCAACTCTTGTTCTTAGTAATTGCATTTTAATTTGGAAATCTTCGTCCACTTCAAAAAGTTTACTAATATCTCCAAATATTTCATCACCTCTGTGATGTTTTATATTACCATTTTCTTGATTTTGTTTTACTCTATTTAAAGCAATCCCAGCAATATTAATTGTACCAGAATCCATAATCTCTAAACAATTCAAACAACGTAAAAAAGTAGTCTTACCACACCCAGATCTACCAATTATAGATACTAGTTTGCCTTTACTAAGCTCTAAATTAACACCTTTAAGTATATGGTTGCCATGGAAATACTTGTGTAAATCCTTAACAGTTAATAAATTAGGTTGATTTTCATTCATTTTAAACCAAATTAGCTTTTTGTTTCATTAACAAAATAATAGATGTAATATAATATTGCTTTGCAACTAAACAAAGATAATTTTATACAGATTAATAATATTAGAAAAAACTAT
>JAPLFM010000233.1 GCA_026390675.1 Candidatus Kapaibacterium sp.
AGATTACTTTTATCTATCATTTTTTTTAATAATATCAAACCACCATAAGGTGTTATTTCTTGACTAGTAAAGTCTATTTTAAAGTCCATAATTATGATAATTAATTGTTACAAAGAAGTATTCGAAAAATAATCATTTTTATATTACTTAATCAATATATTTCATATAGTTAACAACATAATTTCCTAATGCAATGCATTAGAAAATTATGCTAATGAATTATTTGGGTTTAATTTTGAAGTATGATTATTTAGATTATTCAAATTACAACACTTGTTCTAGAGAATTTAAAGAAAATTGCTATCAATTTCTATTTTTTGATTTTTATGAAATGTTTAGAAAATGAAAGAACATAATTAAAAAGGTATTTTTATGAAATTATTGTTTTCAATTTTAATATTACTTTTGTTATTTTCCAATAACAATAATATCTATTCTCAGAAGTTTATTAATGAAAAAAATTCAAAAGTTGAATTAGATTCTATCGCATTAAAAAAAATTTATGATATTATAAATAAGAAAACAACTTTAGAATTAGAGTTTCTAAATTTTAGAGTTTTTGATAGTATAGATCGAAAAATTTACAAAAACTTAACCCTAAGTAAACACCAGAAAAAGCAATTAACAAATTGCCAACAAATTTTAGATTCTTTCTTAAACAAGGATTCAATTAAAATTTATTATTCGTATTTTCTTAAAAGTGATTCAACCATAAGATCACTATATTTAAAAATAAATTATTTTTCTGAAAGTAAAGATCAGAATTTATATTTGAGGTTCCATTATTCTCAACCGGAATATATGCTATATTTTTTTGATAAAATAAGAATACCAGGAATTGAAGGAGATGAGTTGTATAAGTAGATATTGAAATATAAAATTAATAAGCTAAATCAATATTTTTGATTAAATTAGAAGCTATGGCCAACAACTTAAACAAAAGAAGGAAATAAGATATTTTGAAAGTAAAAATAAAGCAAATGTTAATAATCTTAGTTATTCTAATATTAAATTTTCTAATTGTTAGTTGTGGAAATAACAAAATCTATCGTTCAGTTGTTGTTCAGCCAGAAGTTAAAAAAACAATAACACAGATTTTAAATAAAGAAGTTACATTAAAGGAACTAAATTTACAATATTTAAAATATAGAGATATAAAATTATTTGGATATAAAAAAGAACATTTGAATCCCGATGATTACAGAATATGGCAAAACATTATTGATAGTTTAAAAAATGATGAAATCGATAATATTGAATATCAATTTAGGTTAGTAAAAGATAAAGATATAGATTTTGCTTACAAAGTTACAATTACGTATACTAAAATCAACATTCAAAAATATTTTGTTCTATACTTTAGAAAAATTGATTATAACGATGATTATTATTTTATAAATGCTGAAATTCAGCCTGAAGATGAGAGTAATGATAGTCTTGATACACCATAAGACGCTTTTATAGGTATGGAACTTGATTGCGAAAGCTAGAGAGAGGTCTCTTGGCAATGCGGGTTGAAATAGATATGACAGAAAAATGTACTTTGGTTTTAGTTTTGAGAACTAACATCTTATGTTAATACCAATTAACTCTTCTATCCTCAAAAATATCATTTATTGAATTGAATTTCTTGTTTCTACTTTTTAAATGATTAAATTCTATTTCTTGTACTTCAGTTTTTTCATCTGAAAAAGAAGTAAGAACATTTCCATTTGTATCGTAAAATGCAGATTTACCATTAAATGTTAAAGTTTCAGTATCAATAGTTTCACTTCCAACTCTATTTGCTAAAGCAAGAAAGACTTTGTTTTCAATAGCTCTTGCTGGCATAACTTTAGTCCATAGCTCTGTAACTAGATTACTAGGACATAGGATTATATCGGCACCTTTAAGTGCTAAAGTACGTGCAGCTTCAGGAAATCTCCAGTCGTAACAAATCATTAAACCAATATTTATATTCTTGTCTTTGTCATATATTACATTGAATCCAGTATCACCTTCATCAAAGCAATATCTTTCTTTGTAAAAGAGATGAGTCTTTCTATAGATATATTTTAATTGAGGATTTGGGAAAATTAATGCTGCCGAATTGTAAAGTTTTGTTATACCATTTACTATTTCAAACTCAGGGAATCCTAAACATATAGTTTGATTTTTGGATGTAGATAATGTTTGTAGCTTATCAAAAAAAGCATTTTCTTTTGAAATAGCATTTTCAGCAACTTCATTTCTATTTTGAAAGAAATAACCTGAAGTTGAAAGCTCAGGAAAGACAATAATATCACTACTTGAATGTTCAACACTTGACAAAATGCTTTCAAAGTTGAATTTTTGGTTAAAAAGTTTGGGCTCGTTTTGTATGATTGTTATATTCATAGTATCAATATGTTTTTAATAGCTTTTTTTAAATATATTTTGTAAGTTACTAATTTATAAGTTATTTACCAAGTTATAAATTTTAAATATTAAATTAAAGTAAAATTAAATTTAAATAAATTAAATTTTTTGTTTTTCTATTAGGATTTTTTTTTGTTAATTGCATTGTTGATAACGATCAGTTACAAAAAACTTTAGATTTGATTATTCAAACTATTAGTGACCGATAATTTTTTCAAAACTGCTGTATTGGCATTAAAAACAATAACAAGGGAGAAAAATGAATACTAAACTAGTAAATTCGCTGAAAAAATACCTCATACTTTTTTTAATTCCGCTTTTATTCATAGCAATGGCAGATAATGCATTTGCTAAAAAGAAAAGAGGTGGCAGAAAAGGAAAGTCCAAAACTCATAGAGTATATAACTCTGAAAAAACCAGAAAAGAAGCATTAAATATGATTGTTTCAAATTCTAAAGAAGTTAGTGATATAGCTGGTTTAGAATCAAATGCCGATATTACGACTAAAATAATCAAAGCTAATGATGGTGAATTGTTTGATAATGATGATGAATCAATGATTGATCCTAACACTGGTGAAGTATTAGGTGATAATGGTGAAGATTTAGCTGAATTGGAACAATTTGATGATGTTCAAGTTAGTAATGACAAGTTCCATAGTCTTTGGCTAACTTATGTAGATGATACAGACGAATCTGGAAATGCTGCAATGACAGCCTATGGCTTGAAAAAGTCAGATATTATGGGCAAAATAATGAATTGGATGGGTACACCATATAGAATGGGTGGAATGAGCCGTAAAGCAATTGATTGTTCTGCTTTTGTTCAAGCTATATTTTATCAAACTGCAAATGTATTGCTACCTCGTACAGCAAGAGAACAAGTAAATGTAGGAAGTAGAGTTCGTAAAATGAATGATTTGCAATTTGGTGATTTGATTTTCTTCCATACATATTCTCGTAGATTTGCTTCTCACGTAGGTATTTACCTTGGAGACAATCTTTTTGCTCATGCAAGTTCTCGAAGTGGTGTTACTGTTTCTTCATTGGAAAGTACATTTTATATGAAACATTTCATTGGCGGTAAAAGATTATCTGCCTCTGATGTTCAACAACTTTCTACAACAGAAGGTAAGCTACAATCAGCAAATTAGTTTAAAATTTAAATAAACATTTTTGAAGTCCATTTCATTTTTGATTTGGACTTTTTTTTTATCTAAACAATTGTATTTGAAAAATTGGTTAAGAATAGGTTCATTTGCCAAATAAAGTGTTTTAATATTATTTTTGCAAATCGTAAATATTTTACTTTGTCAATTTGAAATATATTCGTATATTAATGTATGTATTTGCGATAATTCTAAAATGTTTTTTTTCAGAGGGATTATGAAGACAATGTTTACCAAATTTAAAAGCCTTTTTTCAAGAAACAAATCAATTTTTTTTGTTTTGATAATAATCGCTTTTTCTAATATAATCACAGCTCAAGCTGAGACTGCTGATTCGATTTTTACTACCTTACAACAAGTAGTTACTAAATATCCGACAGATACTTTTAAAGTATCTGATAAAAGAGGTTATTTGTACAATCGAGCGATTGTTTCAAAAGAAGTGGAGGTTAGAATCTATTTTGCAGAAAATCCTTTGTTTATATCTTCAAATAATGCTTTTTTTCTAATTATGAAAGATTTTAAAGGACCTGGCACTTATACATTAGAGAATTATGGAGGCAATGAAAGTCTTTATTCAACTTGGTATGGTAATAGTGATATTGGAACATTGGAAGGAACAGTAATAGTTGAGGAATATGATAGTTTAGCTAAATACATTAAAGGTTCATTTAGTGTAAGAGTTAGTTCTGCTTGGAAAACATCTTCAGGACAAAATTCCAAAGGTACTTTCCGATTTGGTTTTAATAACAGTATTTCAGTACTGCCATCAAAGAAATTTGATTTGGAAATAGGCAAATCACAAAAATTGGATATTACTGTGCTTGCAAGTAATTTAGCAGTTGCAGATGCTGATATTTATATTACTGATACTACTCAATCAGTAAATGTAGAGAAACTAATTGGTAAAACTAATGCAAGCGGTAAAATTAGTTATGTGATACTTTCAGATAAAGTAACAAAAGAAAAATTAAGTACAATAAAAATTAGAGCTGTAAAAGATGGCAAAGAAATATCAAAGTGTGATGTTGTAGTTAATTTAAAATTGCCAAGTACATGCTATAATGTAATGAAAAATGGTGAAGTTGTATTTAGTATTTGTACAGTAGGTTTGGATAAATGGGAAACAACTGAAGGTGAGCCAACTCTTAAATCTCCTTTAGGAGTGATTTTTAATAATTTTCTACATTTTGTAGGACCAATAACTATCGATACAGTTGCCTTATCTATTAAAGGTAGTGTAGAATTATTAATTAAAGATATTCCATTGCCTTTAGGTAAGAAAGGAACATTGTCATTAGGTAAAGCAAATTACGATTTTGCATTATTGGGAGAATCCGGACTTTTAACTCTTGTAACTAGTACAGGAAAAGATAAAGGTTGCAAGCTTTTTGAGGGTTACGAAGTTGACATTACAGATATCAAATTACTTGGTGGCCGTAATGCTCATGGAGTTGCATTAAGCGCAACAATAAAAATTGATGGGTTGGCAAAAACTTGCTCCACATTTGGAGGAGATAAAGCTGAATTTTCAGTAGATAGTTTAGTGTTTTCATCAATTGATGGGACAAATTTGAAAGGATTAAAAATCAAGGAACTTGGCCTGGGTTATCCTGGATTTTGCTTGCGTGAATTTGTATTTCTATATGAAAAAAATGAGGATAAATTAACAATTGGTGCTAAAATATCTTTGCCAATAGCAGAGATAGGAGGTGGATTCCAATTGAAGAAAGGTGTTTTAGATAGTATTGGCTGGATGTTAGAAGCAAAATATCCACCTTTAGTTGTTTTTGCTCCAACAACAATAGGTATGTCTGGATTTTATGGAATGATAGAAGGAATGGCAAAAACAGAAGATAAACCATTTGGAGTAAAATTGGGTGGAATATTATGCGATGCAGTAGTTCCAATTGCATATTCATTTAAAGTTTATGGTCAATATATTCAACCATCATTTTTGGAACTTGGTGCCGAAGATATATCTATTTTCAAAACTGGTAGCTTTTGGCAAGTAGTTGGTGCAGGAAGTGTATCTGCCGATTTGAAGAAATATATGTTTAAAATTAAAGCTGAATTGAAAGTTGGTTCAATGGATGGTGAAGTATATTATTTTAAAGGCAATGGCTTATTGGCTTATTCAAAGAAGACAGAACAAGGTACTTTAGCAGGACAATTAACAGGTGATTTGACAATCCCAGCACTTTCCGAAACAAAAGTTCAAAGGTGGATGAGTAAAAAAATGGGATTGCCTTATACAGCATCTGCTTATGCTCGATTTAGTGATAGAACAGGCAAGATTATCTCCGGAGAAATATATTTTGGAAAAGAATATGGTAGTGTTTTGTATTCACTAAATTTTGATAAGAATCAATTTGATCCAGATTTTCTATTTTTAAATATTCCTGCTTTAAATAATTTATTTGGTGAAGCATATAAAAAAGATAATGGAATACAAGAAAATTCAAAAACGATACCAGTTCCAAAAGACACCAAATTTGGACTACTTATTAGAAGCGATTCAGTTAAAATAGAATCTTCGACAATTATAGATCCTGATGGAATAACATATAAATATGATGTGAATAATCCAAATATCACTTATAATTTAAGTGCTGATTTAAAGGAAGAGTATTGGACTTTGTTAAATCCTAAAGTTGGAGATTGGAAAATAAAATATACTCCAAAAACAAAAAAAGATACATTGGATGTATATGTTAAGCCAGTTGAGAACAAGAATACATTTGCAATAACAGCAACCCAAATTGCAAAAAATATTAATATAATTTGGGATAAGACTAATTTAAAACAAAGTGATTCTATTGATGTATATTTTGGAACAAATGCAACAGATATGAATGGTGAGTTTATTGGAACTTTCCCAGCTTCAAAAGGAAGTACAACAATAGTTTTAGATTCAAACTATACGTTTTGTAACTTTTATGTATTAGCTAATTTAATACAAAACAACATAATATACCCAGCTTATTCAAATACATTATTTACTAATCCAAGAGCAAAATTAGCTCCACCACTTGGAATTAAAGCAAATTATAATTCTACTTTAAATCACCTCTCTTTGTCTTGGATTCCATCTACTGATCCGGCAGTCATTGGCTATATTGTTAAAATTTCAGATACAAAAGGTTTGGATTCAATTCTAACAACAGTATTTAAAAGTCAAAACTCTGCTGAATTTGATATAAAAGCAGATGGTAAGATTATTCAAATGACTAGTTTTACAGAAAAAGGTGAATCTGGTTGTCCTGGATTTGTAACAGTTTTAAGCAGTATAGATGAAAATTATACAGGTAATATTGAAGCATCATTAAGATTATATCCTAATCCTGCAAATGACATTCTGAATATATATATAAATTCAGATAAAGGACAAATATCTAACATTCAACTTTATAATTTGCTTGGTGAAAACTTAGTTGATTTAGATTTACTGAATTCATCAAATTCAAACAAAATAAGACAAATTGACATTAGCAATTTCAGTTCAGGAGTTTATTATTTAAAATACAATTTAAATCAACAAACATATTCTGTTTCAGTGAACATTATTAAGTAAGATAATAAATACAATCATTGAAAAACTTAATATTAGTTCAGATAGGAATATCAGAACTAATGTTGTAAATAAGATTTGAAATGTATGTTTCATCTATTATAAATTAACAAATATATATTTTAATCATTGAGAACTTATTATGAAAATTAAAATTACAATCATACAAATAATACTTTTAATATTGCTTTCTTCTTGCATCAAGAATAATGTAATTACACCAATTGATAATAATCCTATTCAAAAATTAGATGTTGCTGAAAAGAATTTACTTTATTTAATAAATGATTTTAGAAAAGAAAAGAATCTAGATACTTTGATATGGAATGAGTATTTGGCTACTTTGGCAAGAGTTCATTCAAAAGATATGGCTGTTGGCAAATTCGAACTGGGATATGATGAACAAAACATAAGAAAAGATTCTATAGCTAAACACCTACCTTATACATCATATATGGAACTTGTTTCATCAACTAAAGGAAATAGCACTGATAAAGCTCAAGAAGCATACAGTATGTTTCATAGTTTTTCTGAAAATATTCTTATAGGTAATTATAAAACAGCAGGTGTAGGAGTAGAAACCTCTTCAGATGGCAGATATTATTTTACGATTATTTTTGTTTTACCAAAATAACAATTAATAATAAAATACTTTAAATTATATTCGTTAATAATTGAAGAAATGAAACTCAATTAACATTTTTACGTATTTACTTAAAAAAAGGATATCAATTTATGCCAACATTGTCAATTGAAAGTAATGGAAGATTAGAAAAAACTGCAATTTATTATAATGGTCAGCAAGTAACTGGTGTAAAAGAATTGATGATAAATTTGGATGAAGATGGCACATTCGATGCTTTAATTCAATACCAAGGTACAGATGGTCAAATTCATAATAAGCAAATCTTCGCTGATTATTTAAGTAATATAAAAACTGTTGAACCTAGTTTTACAGAAGAAGATGCAAATGAGCTTCAGCTTTTAACTGTAGAAAGTGAAGGAGATATTGATAGTTGTGGTGTTTTTATTAATGAGGAAATGGTAGATGGGATAATTAGCTTATATGTTCATATTCAAGCTGGGCAAAACAGTGAGTCAAAATCTTCATTGTTATCTTTATTTAAACCCAAGAAGGTAGTTAATATGGTTGGTTCGAGTTTTAAATCAGAAATTACATTTAGAAATGAAGATAATTCAACAGAAACAGAGGAAATATTTTAATGAAATCAAATTCACATAATGTTTTAGCACTTAGTGCTTTATTTATTGCACTTTTTATTATGCTCCTACCTGACATTGCAGAAGCAAGAGGTGGAAGTTTTGGTGGTAGTAGAGGAGGTGGAGGATTTAGAGGTGGTGGAAGGTCCTTCAGTAGTCCACGTTCAAGTCCTACTAAGAGTTTTGGTGGAACAAGATCTACTGGTGGTAGAATTGGTAGTTCGTCACCCTCTGTTGGAAAATCAAGCTTTGGTGGCTCTCGAATGTCAAATAACAGTCAATATACAAGTCGATATGGAGCACCTAGACAATCAACTCCAATGACTCGAACTGGGGCTAATGGTATGCAACAAAATTATGTTGTGCATAATTACGGTGGATACGGTTCAGGTTTAATGACAGGCTATATGCTTGGTCATAGTTCATGGATGTGGGGGATGCCTTTTCATCCTGCATATTATTATTCAAGACCTTATGAAGTAGTAGGTGCAAATGGAGTAGTAGAGGTATATCCTCCAACTTTTTCATTTGGACAATTCTTTTTTACTATGCTAATAATGGGATTAGTAATTTGGTTAATTATACGAATCTTTAAAAGTAGAAAATCTTCAAATAATGGATATGGATCTCAATCATCATTTAACTAAATTGCTTTAAATATATATATTTAATAAACCCGAAATTGACAACTTGATTTCGGGTTTTTATTTAACTATATGCAAATAATTACATTTATTTTCAATTATTGAATTATTTATTTTGAATATTGAATAAAATAGATTAAGTTTGTAGTCTGTATTTTTTCAAAGATAGTAAAACATTATTTTAAGTTTTGGAGCTAAGATGAGCTTACGTAGATTATATGAAACGACCTTTATAGTGAATTCCGCACTAGAAGACCAGGACATCGACTCAGTCGTTTCAAAAGTCGGTGCATATATTGAGAACCATGGTGGTGAAATTAAAGAAACTAATAAATGGGGTCGTAGAAGACTAGCTTACCCTATCAACAAAAAGTTTAATGGCTTTTATGTTCATATTATTTTCGAATCAAACCCAGCTTCTATTCCAATTTTAGAAAGATTTTTCGTTCTTGATGATACTATTTTAAGACATTTAGTTCTTCAATTACCTGAGAAATTAAAAGAATTAAGAGTTGCTAGAGCTCTTGCAGAAGGTAAAATTGCTTCTGGAACTTATATTACTGAGCTTGGCGAAGAAAAGAAAGGTAATAGAGATGGCAGAGATAGTAGAGACAATAGAGAAGTAAAACAACCATTAGAAAACTTGGGTAACATGGGCGAAATAGTAAGTGTTCGTGATGGTTATGCTCGTAATTATCTAATCCCTAGAAGTTTAGCTTATCTTGCTACTGCTGATTCTATCAAACGACTTGAAGTTGAGAAAAAGCAATTTGTTAAAAAACAAGCTATTGAAAAAGGAAATGCTGAGAAAATCGCAGTTAAATTTGCTGATTTGCAAGTTACAATTGCTATGCGTGTTGGAGAAGAAGGCAGACTTTTTGGTTCTGTCACTCAACAAGCTATTGGCAAAGAACTTTCTCTTTTAGGTTATGAAATTGATAGAAGACACATCATTATTGATGAGCCAATTAAAACTCTTGGTGTTTTCTCTGTAAAAATCAAATTACATACTGACGTAGTATGTCAATTGAAAGTATGGGTTATTGGCGAAGAATAATTGCCAATTAACTTAACTAAAAATATTGAAACCACTCAGAAATGTGTGGTTTTTTTTTCGAATTTACATTAAAACATATTTTTTTTATCAAAAGTAAAAACACAAACAGTTAAATATGAATAAAATAATCTTATTTGGTGGTACCGGCTTCTTAGGTGGTTATCTGTCTAAAATATTGACAGATAAAGGCTATAGTGTTTCTGTTGTAAATAGAAAAGATAAAAACTCATTATACTACTGGGATTTTGAAAGTAAAGAAAGACTTCTTGAAATTCTATCTGAAAAGCAAATAGTAATAAATCTTACAGGAAGTCCAATAATTGGGAAAAGATGGAACAAAAAAGTCAAGCAAGATTTAATTGATAGCAGGCAAAAAGTTAATGAGCTAATAATTTCTAGTATAAATAATACTATTAATAGTAAAGTAGAGCTTTATATATCAGCATCAGGTATTGGGTATTATGGAGATACAAAAGAAAATGAAGTTAATGAAGACTCAATTGCTGGGACTGATTTTGTTTCTGAAATTTGCCAAAAGTGGGAAGAACCACTTGAAAAGTTAAGTATTAGAAAAGTAATATTTCGTATTGGTGTAGTGCTTCATTCTACAGGGGGAGCTTATCCTAAAATGTCAGCTCCATTTAGATACTATATCGGCGCTGCTCTTGGAAGTGGGAAACAGTACTTTCCTTGGATTCACTTAAAAGATTTAGTTGAAATGTTTGTTTTTGCAATCGAAAATAAGAGCTTGAATGGTATCTATAATGCAACTGCACCAGAACAAGTTACCAATTATGAGTTTAGTAAAGAACTTGCCAAATATTTATCAAGACCTTTGCTCCCCAATATACCAGCTTTTATATTAAAACTTATACTTGGTGAAAGTGCTGATGTGCTTTTAGTTGGTCAAAAAGCAAGCAGCTCTAAAATAATTAGAGCTGGCTTTGATTTTAAATATAAGACAATTGCAGATTGCTTGAACAATATTGACAAACTATAATATTATTTAACAGTAACCATATCACCAGTGTTTGGATCTAAGTAAAATTTTTCACCTTTACTGTTTTTTTGAATAACATTCCCTTTGTTATCTACTCCAAGTACTTTCACTTTCATTTCGCCTTTGATACCATCAAATTTTATCATAGAGAGTTTGCCAGCTGATCTAGCAGCTCCCATTTTAATGTAAGTAAATTTTAAATAATAATCTGAAGCCATAGTTTTCATATCGCCAGTGTTTGGATCAATAGTAAAGTATTCGCCTCTAGTATTTTTATATACAGTATTTCCTTTATCAACCCCAACTATATTCCATTCTTCTCTTACTTTTATATATATGTCTTCATATTTTAAGTTTGAAATAGATTTGTTGACAATATTTGCTTCACCTCCAATTTTAATACCACGAGATTCTGAGGATTTGTCTTGTGAAAGCAGAGTAGAATGAGCCAAAGGTGCTGAGAATAATACTGATGCAGCTAAAATACTAGCTTTTGCAACATTCGTTTTTGAAGTTTTCATACTTTTTACCTTGAAAATTTAGAAAATAATTTGCTTTTATTGAGCAATTAAGGTTGCTCTACACTTTTTAGCACCACATTTACAAGGGAAAAGCTCAATCCTTTCTTTTTTAGAAAGCCTCTTTCCACTCATTGATTGTAATTTATAATCAAAAGTTAGTTCAGTCCATCTTGAGATGTTTTCCATTGCGTAAATATATGGGATATTGTCAAATATATATACTTCGCAATTTGGTTGACAGCAATGATTCACAAACCTAGCATCATTACCATTTCTTTCACCATCTATTGCAATGCTATCATTCAAATTTAATACATATATAAGTGAAGTAATACCATTTGCAAAATCTACAAGCAAATCTCTTTTTGGCACTCTATCACCACAATATTCAATTATTCTAGTACCTTTTGGAATATTTCTTTTTGCAAATACTCCCTGCCCTTGAATTTTTGATTTGCCTACTCTAATAAAATCTCTATTTTGTACTTTGCTTTTTGCTTGCATTAATTGTTCAATTATTAATTTAACAAAACAAATTTATTAATATATTTTCATAATAGCAAGTAAAATTTTAATAATTCTATTATTTTAGTGATATTTATGTTTTTATGTTCTTTTTCTGTCTTTCTGAACTTGATACAATCGTATCTTTCAGGGTATATTTGGCTTTTTGTATTTCAAAGAGCATTGCAAAGAGACCTCAAATCTTTATCCCTTGTAGGGGCAATTCATGAATTGCCCCTACTACTACTATTCAACATTAATCTCTTTTTAGCTTTGCTTTGAATAACAAAAAAAATGCAAATACAAAACACAGACAAGAATGTCTGTGCTGATTATTTATATCTATAGTCTGTGGGCTGATTTGAAGATACCAATTAACAAAAAGTTAAATACAATATTGTCTGAACGTGAGCTGATATGAAGATACCAATTAACAAAAAGTTAAATACAATATTGTCTGAACCACTGATTTTTATGATTAATATGATTTCACTGATTATTTATATATATAAACTGTGAGTTGATATGAAGATACAAATTAACAAAAAGTTAAATTCAATATTGTCTGAACCACTGATTTTTATGATTAATATGATTAACTTCTGTGATTAATTAATAAGGTGAATTAGTGTAATCTCAATAATCAATGATTTAGACAATTATTTCAGATAATTTATACATGGGTTTGAATTGAATGAAATATTTCTTATTTTAGAATAAAATAAACAAACAATCTTGCAATATGTGAAAATATTTTGTTGAAACAGTTTGAAAATGGAGGTAAGTAATGTCAAAGGAAATATTAACAAAAATCAAGATTTAATACAAATATTAAGGAAATATGCTTAATAAAACATATATAAGCTTCATTTATCAAAGAAAAGGTGAAAAGTTATTTAGTTTTTTACTTTTGATGATAGGATCAATACTTGGTGTAGTATTTACAGCTTCAATTGCTTTTGCAGTGTATAAGGAAACTTTATTTTGGGCAATTTTATTAATAATTTTAGGTTTTGGATTTTTTTTATCTAATCTAAATTATGAAAGAAAAGCCAAACTGATTTTTAAATTAGATATTGATGAAAAAACTGAAATAATATATGTTCAATACTTGTGGTTATTGAAAAGTTTTAGATTTGTAAAAATTTCAATACCATTTAAAGAATTTGAAATGATTGAGAAATTTGAAAGAGTAAGTAGTATTACAAGAATTTGAAGAGCTTAGAATAGTGTTAAGAAAATATGCATCAAATCAAGTAGAAGATGCTTTTAATGGTTGGTAATACTCCTAAGCAAGTTTTTAAGTTTTAGAAAATGCTAAATGAATTATAATTAAAACCCAAAGAAATATTAATTTTTATAATAGGTGGTACTGGAATACCAACTCATATAGGAGAATTTATTAAATGCAAAATACTTGTAAAACAACAAATATAAAAATAGAATTTACAATATTTGGTGATAATTTCAATCCCAATGAATTAACTACCCAAATTGGTATTTTGCCCACTGGAACATATTTGAAAGATACTGAAATTCCTTTATACGAAGGATTAATAAGAAAAGGACAGCCTAAACTTTATAAAGAATCAAGTTGGGAGTATTCAACTGAATATGTGGAAAATCTTTTTTTAGATGAAATCATAGATCCAATAATAGATATATTTAGTAAAAAAATAAACTTAATTTATAATTATATACAAAAAAATGATTTAACTTTTAAAATATTTATTGTCGTAGAAATTATAAACAAGAAAACTCCTGCTTTAGGAGCTCACAAAAAATTAATTGATTTTGCACATGCTTTAGATGCAGAAATTGAATTCGATATATATGTAGTTTGATAATAATTGGTAACGTTCCTAAGTAAGTTTTTAAGTTTTAGAAAATGCAAATTCTTTGAAATTAATTAGTATATAGTATTCTATTTTTTATATTGTATTTGAATGAGTTGTAAGAGGTAAAGGAATAATTAACTTTAGGTGGGTTCTAAAAATTGATTTTTAAAATTTCTTGCAAAACAGAACCCAATAGTTTTGCTCAATTAATTTTTATATTAATTCAAATA
>JAPLFM010000251.1 GCA_026390675.1 Candidatus Kapaibacterium sp.
ATATGAGAGAAAATTGACTCAATATTTTGTGAATGGCAAAGTCCACCGTGAATATAACCTCCAACGGCTACTCGAGTAACTACAGCCGCTGAAAATCCACCATTTGAGCGGTAACGCATAGTTGCAATTTCATTTTTATATTGCATAAATGCTGGCCAAATATAATCACCAAATTGAATTTCAATTACTGGTTTATAACCTCTTACTGCCAAACCTAATGCAACACCAACAATAGATGCTTCTGCAAGTGGGGAATTGAACACTCTTTTTTCACCAAACATATCACTTAAACCACGCGTTGAGGTAAAAACTCCACCTTTTGGATCAGCAATATCTTCTCCAAAAATAAGCATTTTAGGATTTCTTGCCATTTCTTCTTTAAGAGCGTGGTTAATGCCATCTACAAGTACTGCTTCTACTCCACTAATAGGTTCTTCAGTAGCATAAGGGAGATTACGAGTAGAAATATCAGCAAATACTTCTTTAAGTGATTCTGAAGCAATTGGATCAGGTTGTTCCCAAGCCCAATCAGCTGCATCATTAATTTCTTTTTTAACATCAACCCATAATTCATCTATTTCTTTAATACTAGCTACTTTGTTCTTTGTCAAATATTCAGTCAATATTTTAATGCAATCCTTTTTATTAGCAATTTCATCTAATTCTTCAGCATCTCTATATTTTCTGTGATCATCTGAAGATGAGTGAGGCAATAGTCTTTCAACATCAGCATGTAATAAAACTGGCCCACTTCCACTACGCATATAAGAAACAGCTTCTCTTGCTGCTTTAATTGAATCAAAATAATTTGTTCCATCAATATGCATTTTCTTTAAGTTTTTATATCCACCAAAACCATCTGAAACTGAAGTACCCATTGATTGGTCTTTTCTTAAAACTGAAATTGCATACCCATTATCTTGAATACAAAATACTATTGGCAATTTTTCTCTATTAGCCCAATTAACAGCTTCATAAAATTCACCTTGTGAAGTTGTACCATCGCCTGAAGCAACATAAGTAATTTCATTTGTACCAGATTTTAAACTAGCTAATGCACAACCAGTTGCGTTAAGAAACTGAGTACCTGTTGGCGAAGATTGTGTAGGCATGTTAAGTGCTGGGTTTCCAAAATGACCAGGCATTTGCCTACCACCTGTTGCAGGACAATCTCTTTTTGCAAATGCTAGCAAGAAATAATCACGTGTAGTCATACCTCTGGCATAAGAAAACGCCATATCTCTATAATAAGTCCAACCCCAATCTTCAGGTTTCATGCTTAAAGCCATAGCAACTTGAATACATTCGTGACCACTACCACCAATATGAAAAAATGATTTTCCTTGTTTAACTAATGTTAAATGTTTTTCATCAGTCAATCTAGAAGTTATCATTAATCTTAAAGCATTAAGTATTTCAACTTTTGACAAATTTAATTCTATGTGTGGCAATACGCTAGATTTTTTTATTAAAGTTTGTTTGCTTAATGGTATATTAGCTAATGGAGTAATTGATTTAGCAGGTCTTCCTCTTTTTTCAACTTTTACTTCATTTGATTTAATATTTGAAGTAATTATTTTAGCAGGTCTTCCTCTTTTTCCTTTTGTTAAAGAATTTTTTTTATTACTTTTAGTTGCAGAATTATTGCTTAAAGATGTATCTTTTGGTTTGTTTAAAGAGCCAGGTCTTCTACCCATTTTATAAACTCATAAATTGTTGATTTTTACATTTAATATAGATTACAAAAATAAACTTTTTAATTGTATAATAAAAGTATAAAATGTTTTGTTGAAAATTGATAATTTGTATTTGCTAAAATTTTTAATATTAAAATAGTTTTAAAAATAGGTTTGGAT
>JAPLFM010000299.1:0-16710 GCA_026390675.1 Candidatus Kapaibacterium sp.
AGATAGATAGATAGATAGAATATATTTGTTTTAATCAATATAAAACATTATATTTGAATTAATATAAAAATTAATTGAGCAAAACTATTGGGTTCTGTTTTGCAAGAAATTTTAAAAATCAATTTTTAGAACCCACCTTATGTAATTTAGAGTATTGCTCAATTTGATTTTAGTTGAAATTATGAAAAAAATATATACTATATTACTCTATATAACATTAAGCATTACACTAAATTCTTGTGCTATGATATTTAATGCTAACCCTGATAGAGTTCATATAAAATCAAAGCCTAATGATGCAAAAATATTTATAGGAGATTCACTTTTAGGTGAAACTCCTCAGTATATTTATTTGAATCCAAAGAAAGATTTACAAAAAGTAACAATTAAAAAAGAAGGCTATAAAGATAAAATTATTGATATTGAACGTAGCACCCAATATAATATATTAGCTCTAGATATATTAACTATTGAGCCAGTTTTATTTTCTTTGGTAGGTGGCTATCATTATAGAAGTTTTTTTCCATATAGCTGTAATGTAATTTTAGATAATATAGATACAGTTAATATCACTTCTTCAACTCCAAAAGTATTTAAGCCTGATTATGGTGATAATTTTATTATAGCTGAAGCAATGCCTGCTTATTTGGCGATAGCAGTTTATTTATCTGCAACAGCAAATTACTATAGAGATATTTATCATTTTGCTAATACTGGAAAGTCGCAATCTTCACTTGGAATAAAAGGAGGTTGGGGGTGGGCTACTGGCGGTGCTTTAGATGGGGGTGGCTTAGAAGGTTTTGGATATAACATAATGCCTTGTTACTCTTATGAAATTTATTCAGATGTTTCAGAAAATAGTTTGAAACATATATTTGCTTTTGGAAAATCTTACTTCCAAACTATTAGTATTGGTGATCATACAACTTATAAAAAAGGTTTTAGATATTCATTTCAATACCAGTATTTAATTACTAATTTAAATTCAAATCTATTTTATGGTTTTTCTGTTGGACATGTAAATGCATCGAATGTTGCTCAAATTAGTTTTGGATATAGATTTTGAAAAAGATATATAGAATATCTATTTTATTGTTTTTAGGTTTATTCCTTAACTCATGTGGTATTTTATTTAATAAAAATCCAAATAGAATATATGTAAATAGCAATCCTGATTCTGCAAAAGTTTATCATAATGATTCATTATTAGGAGTGACACCAGCTTACATTGAAGTTGAAGGTAAAAATAAAAATTATATATTAACTCTATCAAAAGAAGGCTTTGAAAATAGGAGTTTTATTGTTGAAAAAACAATGAATGACTTGCCATTTTGGTTAGATGTAATGGGGATTTACCCAATGTTTATTACTTACTTATCAGGCTATGACTACAAGCACTATATTACAAAAAATGATTATATTTTTCTAAAAACGAAAGATTCTTTAAAAAATAAGTTTAAAAGAGATTTTGGCAATAGTTTACTAATAGCAGAAGGTACTCCTTTTATTTCGTTGTTTGGAGGTTTTGTTGGAATAACAGCTAATTATTATAAGGAAATATATAGATTAAATATTAAAGAAGAGACTAGTTCTTCCCTAGGTGTAAAGTGTGGATGGGGATTTGGTGGGATAGCACTTGGAGATATTATAAGTGAAGGGTTTGGTTATAACATTATGCCTTCATATTCTTATGAAAGATTTACAGATTTTGATGATTATCAAGACAAAAGTTGTAAATATATTTTTTCATTAGGTGCCTCATATTCTCAAAAAATTGATAGACCTTCAACTAATTATCCTTATGGTAGTAAGTATAATTTATATCATGGAATTTTGCCTTCATTTTCGTTTCAAAATATAACAATGTATTATGAAAAGAGAATCTTTTGGGGATATTCTCTCGGATATGTGAATGCGGTAAATTTTTTCCAATTTAGCTTTGGATATAGATTTTGAAAAAGGTATATAAAATATCAATTTTATTGTTTTTAGGTTTATTACTTAACTCATGTGGTATTTTGTTTAATAAAAATCCAAATAGAATATATTTTAATAGCAATCCTGACTCTGCAAAAGTTTATCTTAATGATTCATTATTAGGAGTAACACCTGCTTACATTGAATTTGATGGTAAGAACAAAAATTACAAATTTACATTATCTAAAGATGGCTTTGAAAATAGGAGTTTTATTGTTGAACAATCAATGAATTACTTGCCATTTTTTTTAGATGTTATATGGGGTTTCCCAATGCTAGTTACATATTTATCAGGATATGACTATAAGCACTATATTACAAAAAATGATTATATCTTCTTAAAATCAAAAGATTCTTTGAATAAATCATTAAAAAGAGATTTTGGTAATAATTTTATTATGGTTGAAGGTACGCCTTTGGTTAGTTTTGTTGGTGCGTTTTTGACTTTTTCTACAAATTATTATAGAGAAATATATAAAATTAAAAAAAACGAAGAAAGTTTACATTCGCTTGGTGTTAAGGGAGGTTGGGGATGGGGCTTTTACGGTTTCCTTGATGATAATGGTTATGAAGGGTTTGGTTATAATATTATGCCATCTTATTCTTATGAGAGATTTACAGATTTTGATGATTATCAAGACAAAAGTTGTAAATATATTTTTTCATTAGGAGCTTCATATTATCAAAGAATTATTAATCCAGCAGGTTATTCTCCTGGGTTAACTACCTTTAAAAGAGGTTTCCAACCTTCATTTTCATTTCAAAATATTACAATGTATTATGAAAATAAAATCTTTTGGGGATATTCTCTCGGAAGTGTAAATGCTCTAAACTATTTTCAATTTACTTTTGGTGTAAGATTTTGAAAATAATACTTTTAATAATTTCATTTCTAGTTATACATACTTTATTTATGTATTCTGATGAGTCCAATTACATTTATTTTCCTAAAGAAATAGGAATGTACGAAAGTAAATTTGCATTGGGTTTGAATGTTAGTATTTTACCCAGAATGATTGCAGAAGAAGAACTTAGACAAATTCCTCAAATTGAAGTAAATTATAGGTTGGGTTTGCCATATAAATTGTCATTTGTAAGTAAGTTATCTGGAAATTATATAGCCAATCAATTAAGTGTGGGAGTGCAATATTCTCATACTATTGGTAATTTATCAATTGCATTGGGTGATATGCACTCAATTTGGATTGGTTTTGCTCAATTAGATGGGTTTAATAATTATGCTGAAGGGTGGATTAATCAACCTTATGTTAGTTTGGGATATAAGTTTGACAAATTATATTTTAGTATGAAAGGTGAAATCAATTACACAACATCGGAAAAATATTATGCTGGAGATGTGATGTCTTTATCTCAAAGGAATTATCTTGCAGGAACTGCTTTGAGTATGTCTTTGGAACAACCATTTTGGAAAGGCAATGAAATTATTCTTGGTGCAAAATTAAATTATAATAGATCTAATTACAAATATTGGATTGCATTTTACACAACGAGAGATTTCTTCTTTTTCCCAGAAATATTTTTTGGATATATATGGTAAAATATATTATAATATTATTTTCAATATTTATGTTTAATTCTTGTACTAGAGATGCTGTATTGAGTGTGCCTGACTTGGGAAATAATTCAATTCTTTTAAATGCTTCGATGCTTTCTGTAAATACCAAACTAGATATTGAAGGAATTTATGATGTAATTGAAGGTAATCAAAATATTGGTGATAAAGTAGTAATAAAATGGACAGGTAGATATTTGTCAATATTTTCTGAGAAAAATGATATTTACTTTATTTTAAAAGCTGGTAAAGATACATCTGGATTGCTATTTGAAGGATATTGGAGAATGCCCATAAGTAGTACAATTGGCTCAGTTCAATTATATATTAGCAATAATAATGGAGCTGATAGTCTGCTTAACTCTAGCGAACCCTATAATATTAATTTTATTGGTAAATATTTTGCAAACAATAAAATAAATTCAAATTTAATGCTCAAACTTAACCATAGGTTTTCGAAAACTATTAGTCCATTTTACATTATAGCTCATAGAGGTGGTGGAAGGAATGTAGATAGATTGCCTGCTTCAGAAAATTCAATAGAATTGATGAAATTGGCTGAAGGGTTTGGAGCCAATGGGATAGAAATTGATGTTAGGCTTACAAAAGATAATATTCCTATAATTTACCATGATGATAATTTTAGTACTCGATTAGTTAATAGCGATATTTTAATTGGTCCAGTTAGTAACTATAATTATTTTCAAATTGAAAATTATTCTACTCTTAAACAAGGTGAAAAAATACCAACATTAGAGGAAACATTAGATACAGTTATTAATTCAACATCACTTAATTTGGTTTGGCTAGATGTAAAAACTCTAGAAGTAATGGATAAGATAATTCCAATTCAAATGAAAGCGCTAAGGAAGGCTAAAGAAAAAGGTAGAAACTTAGTTATATTGCTTGGCTTGCCTACTCAGGAATTGGTTGATAAATTTAAAACCTTAGATGTAAAAAAACAACTGCAATCAGTTTGTGAAATAAGTTATGATGAAACTATAGCTACAAATTCTTTGGTTTATGCACCAAGATGGACATTGGGAGTTCCTTATGATGATGGAATGAAATTGCATAATGAAAAAAAGTATTTATTTACTTGGACTTTAGATCAAAAAGAATTCATTCAAAAGTTTTTAAGAGAAAAAATTTATGATGGAATACTTACAAACTATCCTTCAACAGTAGCATTTCAATATTATATAAATAAATAAAATGAAAAAAATAAAATATATAATATTGTTACTCCTTACTTATTTATCAGTTCAATCACAGGAATTAGATACAAATAAATTCAAAATCACATTGGAATTGGGGGGTGGTCTTTCATATAAAACTTCAAAGGATGTTAATTTAATTTATAACTATAACAACTTAGGGTTTGCTGGAATGTTTAGAATTAAGTTTGTGCCTGAAAGCAGATTGAACATAGGCATTGAAACTGGTCTGATACATATTTCAACTATCGAAACAGGTGAAATTATAACTACAAATAATGGTAATACCAACGAAAGAATTGTACAAAATGCTTATCCTATTTTATTAGATTTTTCAATGAAATTTGATGATTTGCAAGTAATTGCTGGTATTGGATATTATTATGTTACAATTAAATCAAATGCTAGAAATCCGGAACTTTCATTTCAAAGCTCAGATTGGTCAATTGGGTATCTTATTGGTGCTAATTACAAATTCAGGATTTCAAAACATTTTGATTTATTACCAGAAATAAAATATTACCTTCTTACTGATGTTCAACATAATTTAGTAGCCTTCCAAGTAAATCTAAAATATAATATATTAAAATGGTAAGGATAAAATTCCCTTACCATTTTTTATTTAGTTTGTTTAAAATGAATAAGATATTCCTACTTTATATGAATCTATTAATAATGGAGATGCTGTATTAATAGGCCAGTTCATGTCTTTTTTGCGTAATTCATAAAATCCATAACTAAGACTAGTATCAAAAATAAGTTTCACAATTGGGTATAGTTCGGGTGATGACTTCTTGATTTTATTTGTAAAGATACTTAATGCACCCTCTGCAATCACTTCAACTGCACCACTTCCCAATTCATACCAAAATAAATGTCTTGGGTAAACCATACTTCTTTGGTATTCTAAAGATATATTTAGATTTGATAATGGACTTATCATAATTCCAGACTGAAATTGTTTACCATATCTCAATTCGTTTTTGCCAAAATCATCTAATTTGTTATTTGAATTTGCATTTTTAATATCCAAATATGACCAATAATGACCGTCTCCATGGTATAAGCTAATAAATCCATTTCCACCTATTTTATATCCGTAGCCTTCACTTTTATTCCATCCAAAGCCAATACCTTCGGCTGTTTGTTTTAATGTGTCTTTTAAATCAACTTGTAAACCTGCAAAAGATTTAAAAAACAAATACTTGTTTGATGTTTTAATAAGACTTGTATCTTTTGAACTATATTTTGAAAACGAGATATCTCCTAATCTCAATTCCATTGTATTTAGATTGCTCATATTTGCAGAGTTTACTTCAGGAGAATCATGATCATAAGAGGCTTTACTAGATCCATATAAAACCTCTATCATTGGTTTTGAAAATGTTAGTTTGAATTTGTTTTTAGGTATTTTCATTTTAAAATCAAAATCACTATCATCTAAATCAAAAAGAGTGGAATCTATACCTTCTTTTATTGTTTTATCCATACTTTTTGAAGTATCTGTTTGTGAATGCAAATTTATTATACCAGTAAATAGTATCAAAACGATTGCGAAATATTTCATATTCTTTCCCTTTTATTAAAATTATAGTTACAAATTAACTATAATATTCATTTTTATCAAAAAAGTTTCAAAATACTAAAAATTATTACCAATTTTAATTCTTTTCTAACTTATAGGTTTAAAATTTTGTTTTTATTTGCTATATTTGTTTAAATTAGTTTAAATCAATTTTTGAAACTTTTTCAAATAAATTAATATTAATTTACTTTATTTTATAATTATGACAAATAATTGCAATCAAACTGATGATATGGATTTTCAACCTAAATGGATGTTAGGATTAATAATATCGCCATTTATACTTTCTTTAATTTATTTTTACTTGGGCTCTACTTTAACTCATTCCAAAATGCCTTATTTTCAGTATCTTGAACTTACAAGTTTAATTACTGCAATTGTTGCTGGTGGATATCAACTTTATTTTTGGACTCAAAGAAATAGTGGTTTTTTTAAAACTAGATGCTTGAAAATATTTATAGATGATTATATACCCTTTTGGCCAAAGTGGATTTGGATTTACAGCTTTTTATACTATGTCTTGATTGGCGGTATTCTTATTTCTATTGATACTCTTGACAAAGGAATTTTAATTATTTTTGGAGGACTTTCTTTATTAGTAGTTCAATGTATTTGTTTTATAATTTTTCCAGCTATAAATCCACCTGAATGGAGGGAATTTGAACCAAATACCATTTCTAAAAGATATTTGAAATTTGTACAGAGCTATGATAGCGAAAACAATTGTTTTCCTAGTATGCATTGCTCTCTTGCAACTTATATTAGTCTTACTCTTCATCCTCTATTAGGAGGTTATGAATGGGTATTTGTATTTCTAATAGCTATTAGTTGTTTATTTACCAAACAGCATCAGATTGTTGATGTTGTACCAGGAATTTTACTTGGTTGGTCTGTATATTTTATTATGTTTTAAGATATTACTACTACCAAATCAAATATTTATAAAATTAAGAAATCAAATTACAAAATGATAAAAATATGGAAATTGAAAGCAATTGTTCAAAAGACAATTTCTTATTTGCCTTATAGTAACAAAATTAATTATATTTTTCAAAAATTCGTAACTAAAGCCGTACATTTAAATGATGACTATTTTTATGATAGATTAGTACACGCTCGAGATCATATTAATTTTTTCACAGAGCATGGAAATTCAACCTTCCCAAATACTTGCCTCGAAATTGGTACTGGTTGGTATCCTGTTGTTCCAATTAGTTTTTTTCTTGTAGGATCTAACAAAATTTATTCTGTTGATATTACTCAATTACTTACTAAAAAAAGATTAAAAATAGCAATTGAAAAAATTATTGAAAGCAATAGTAATGGTAAGTTGGAGTTTTATATTAATTATATTCCTCAAAGATTTGAAATTTTGAAAGATATTTTTCACAATTTTGATAATATGGCTTTAGATGAAATTTTATTAAAGTTAAATATTGAGTATTTAATAGAAGATGCAAGAAAACTTTCTTTACCCGATGATTCAATTGATTTGATAAACTCAAATAATACTTTTGAACATATTTATCCAGAAATATTAATTCCAATTCTAAAAGACTTTAAAAGAGTATTAAACAAAAATGGTGGAATCATGTCCCATTTCATAGATATGTCTGACCATTTTGCTAATTTTGACAAAACAATTAATAAATTTAATTTCTTAAAGTATTCTGATAAACAATGGAAGTGGATTGATAATTCAATTCAACCTCAGAACAGGTTAAGAATTTATGATTACAAAAAAATATATCAAGATTTAGAGATTCCTATTTCATTTGAAACGTTTGAAATTGGTAATTTAGATGATTTTAATACTATTAAATTAGATGCTAAATTTTTAGCAAAAGCTAATAATGAGAATGCAATAATTCAATGCCATTTTGTTTCTTTGTTTAATTAGTTTTTATATGAATTCTTTTTAAAATGTTATTGAATAAGGTTTAATTATTCAAATCTTTTAATCAAGCCAATTACTTTTCCAACAATAGCTATACTTTCTTCATTTTTGGTAAATCTAATTTTTGGATATCCCTTTTCATAAGCTCTAAGTTCGTAATTTTCTAAATTAAGATTAAGCTCTCGAAGCATAGTTTGATCGTTTACAATTGCCAACACCAAACCATTTTTAACATTATCTAAACTTATTTGTTTCAAAATAGCTATATCTCCTTTTGAGATCCCTATTTTATCCATTCCATTGTCATTAACTTTAAATGCAAAAGTTATCCCATTTGTTTCAATAAATCTGTTATCTATTGCAATTTGACCTTTAGAATTTATAAATATACTCATAGGGTTTTCGGCATTTCCTTCTCCAATTATGCTTAAGTATTTAATATTCACATCTTTGGTATTTTCATTCTTATTTAAAATAGAGTTTTCTTCCTGAGAGCCTATTAGCAAAATACCTCTCCCTGCTCCTTTTGATTTTCTTCTAATATGCCCCTTTGCCTCAAGTGCTTTTAATATTTCAGAGACACCATTTGTAGAAGCAAAACCAAATTTATGGCATATATCTTGTATAGTAGGAGGGAGACTATCATTTAAAATACAGCTTTTAATAAAAGTAAGCACATCGCTCTGTCTTTTGGTAAGAGGTTTTTTCATTGTATTCATAAGTCATTATATATTAATAGATTATACCATATTTTTAATTTGTCATTTAACAAATATACGAAATACTGAATATATTATCAGTATTTTAATTCCTAACATTGTAACTATTTTTTTTATAGATTTGTTAAAATCTTTAAAATAAAATAACTACAATAAAATCGTATCTGTATCCCCCAAACTCTCGAATTAGTCTATATCTCATGTTATAATAAAATATTTTTCTTATAGTTGCAAAAATTTATTTTAAAAATATTTTTCTTATAGCTTAATTACATTAGAATTGTGGTAGAAAGTGGTAAAACTTTTTCCCTAATCCTAAAGGTATCTTATTCACTATTTCGATTTATAAACAAATGGCATTTTTCAAAGGACAGGAAACATACTCTATAGATAACAAAGGTAGAGTCAATATCCCATCTAAGATGCGTAAAAGCGTATCTCCAGATGCCAATGATACATTTGTTGTAACTCGTGGTGCTGATAATTGTGTTTGGGCTTATCCTCTTGATGAATGGAAAAAGTATGAAGATAAGTTCGAATCTCTAAACCAATACGATGAAAAAAACAGATACTTTTTGAGAATGTTATTAATGTGGGCAGAAGAAGTAACGCTCGATGCTCAACAAAGAATTTCAATACCTAAAAAACTTTTAGAATATGCAAAAATTGATGCTAAAGTAACAATCATTGGAATGGGTGACAAAATTGAATTTTGGGAACCTAAGCATTATGATAAGTATATTAATGCTACAGATGAATCTTATGAAGCTGTTGCACAAAAAGTAATGGGTACAATTTTATAAAGGTTTTGTGGTATGAAAAAGAAAAAGAAGCCACAGAAACCTAAGAAAATAGATAAATCTCAGGCAATTGAATATGATTATCATTTGCCAATTCTATTAAATGAATGTTTGGATTATCTATTTCACGAAGAAAATGTAAGCGTAAGGCATGCAGAGCATAAAGAATTGTTCATTGATGGTACATTAGGTGGTGGTGGTCACAGCGGCGAGATCTTAAAAAAGTTAATTTTCGGGGGGAAATTAATGGCTTTCGATAAAGATCCCGACGCAATAGCAAATGCTAAAAGCAAATTTGCTAGTTTTTTACAAGGTGACCAACCTTTATTAGAGTTACATAATCAGTGTTTCAGTAGGGCATACAACATAAAGGGAATAGAGGGTAAAATAAATGGTTTTTTGCTTGACCTTGGTGTTTCATCACACCAGCTCGACACAGCTAATCGGGGGATAAGCTATCGAGAAAATGCCAATCTTGATATGAGATTCGGCATTGAAGGTATCACTGCAAAAGACTTTTTAAATTCTGCCAGCGAAGAGGATATTACTCACGTACTCCTCAACTATGGCGAAGAACCCTTTTCAAGAGTCATTGTGCGGCGTTTGATTGAAAAACGCCGTGCGAATGCACTCAATACTACTTTCGACCTCAGAGAAGCTGTAGAGCAAGCAGTCCCACAACATTTATTATTCAAATCCCTTTCTAGAGTTTTCCAAGCTATCAGAATTAAAGTAAATTCCGAACTTGAAATACTTGAAAATACTTTAGAAAATATTGTGCCATCTTTGGCAATTGGAGGTAGATTAGTTATTATTACTTTTCATTCTTTAGAAGATAGAATTGTTAAGAATAAATTCAGAGAACTCTCAGATAAAAACCTATTAGATAAGAACCCGAAGCATCCTTTATTAAAAGTCATTACAAAAAAACCAATTCTTCCTAATGAAGATGAAATATCCCATAACCCACGAGCAAGGAGTGCAAAATTACGCATAGCAGAAAGAGTTCAGTAAAAAGCATGTTTTTTGTACTTAGTAGCTTAGACATTATTGTTTGAGCCTTAATTTCTGTATTAGCATTAGTCATAAAAATTTATTAAATTGCACTTTATAACTCCAGCATTTATGCTAGGGGATGTTGCATATAAATATAATATGGGCTTTAGCTCTGAAGTTGAAATTAAAGTAGAAAAGTTAATAATGATGTGCTTGCAAATGAATGTAATTCATCGTAGGAAACAATTTGTAAATTTATTATTTTTATTCTTCTTCTTTAATTTATCTTTTTCAAATTAATTAAAAAAACAATGAAAAATAAAGTCATATATTTTGCTCTTGGTTTATTGAGTTCAGTAGTAATTGCAAGTATTTATAACTATTTTCACGAAGATGAATCAATAAAAAACAAACCTTACTTTGTTTTAAATAAAGATTTTAACGTAGGCGAATTAGGGTTACTAAAAAAAGGAACTAAAATTAAATTTGATAAAGGAATGTCCGAGGGGTTTAGCCGATTTATACTTTACCTAAATATCAAAGGTGGAGATATAAGTAAAGAAAATGAAACGGATGTAATAATACCTTATTGGCTAAATGAAGTAAATGTAAATGATAGTATAAATAGCATCAAGTAAGGTAATGCTCCTAAGCAAGTATCAAGTTTTAAAAAATGCTAAGAGTCAAGTAATGGCTATATATGAAAAATACGATATTAAATTTGGAATTTGGTTCCATCCTCCCCTTGGGGCAGGACTGAGGTGGGGTCTCTTAGCAAAGTTGTTTGAAAGACAAAAGCCAAATATACACTGAAACTAGTTCAGGGTGACAAGAAAAAATAACTTTAAAACGCACTTTACAACAATTAAGTTAGTTATATTTATTTACATCCTAAATAATTATTAGAATTTGAGATACTTAGTAAGAATAAGTAAATTATCAATAATCTAATTCAAAAAACATTGTAAGTTCATAAAATTGTTGTAAATTAGTAGTTATAAATGTTTGTCAAAGTAAACCATATTATACAATGAAATATTTGAAAATAGTTCTTTTGTTGATTTTATTTATTTCCTTTGCTAAAAGTGAACCAAATTGTACTCTTGAGAATTGTGGTGAACCAATCGGACCTGGTGGAGGTGGAACAATGAGTAGAGTAATTGCTTCACCACATCAAACAAATGTTATATATGCTGCCAATGATATGGGTGGTATCTTTAAAAGTTATGACAATGGTAATAACTGGAACTATTTATCACGTCAATTTTATGGACAATCAATAGTTAATATGGTTTTGCATCCAAGTGATTCAAATATTATCTATGTACAAAGTTTAACAAATGTTTGCAAGTCCACTAACGGTGGGAAAACTTGGCAATTACTAACTGCTCTTCATCAAGAAAACGTTACACCAAATAAGCCTTATATTATTAGTACTTTCAAACTTTATGAAGAAGTTCGTAGATTAAATGCATTAGCAATTGATCCTAAAAATCCAAATACAATTTATATTTCTGGCAACTATGGTTTTGATTCATCAGATAGTATTGATTATAGAAAATATTATATTTACAAAAGTACTGATGCTGGTATAACTTGGAACATATTACCTAATGATACAAAATATTTGCCACCTAAAAATTCATTTTTTCAAGGAGTTATTACAAGTATTGTGGTAGATCCAAAAAACAGTAATATTATTTATGTTTCTAATTATTATGGTTTTTATAAAAGTATAGATGGTGGTCAAACTTGGGTACAATCTAATACTGGTTTGCCGCTCGAACCTTTACCAATGTCTCGTTCCATCAAAGAAATAATAAGCAATGAAAAAGCTGATAAATACAAAGGTGCTTCAATTTATGATTTAAATATTAATCCAAATAATTCAGATACAATGTTTGTTCTTACAAGAACACATGGAGTATATAAAACAATTAATGGTGGGTTATTTTGGTTTTCTTCTAATGATAATAATCTAAAAAATTCATTGACTCCTTATGATAGTATTTCTGGATACAAAAGTGAAGATAATACACCGTTAAGCGGTTGTCTTAGAATGAGTTTAGATAATCCAAACAAATTAGCATTATCAATTTCTAAAAACAAAGTTTTATGGGAATCAAGTGATGCTGGTAAAACTTGGAATAATATTTTATCACTATGGCCAACAAGTTTTCAAACATCAGTAAGCAAAGACTTCCCATATTCAGAAAAACAAAGAAGTTACTTAACATGTCAATTTGGTGATTGTGCTGGTCCAAAAGTTGACCTTTCTTTTGTTAAAGGAGACCCTAATACCTTGTTTGGTGCAAGTGATTGGGGAATAGAAAGATATTCATTTGATAAACAAAATAGAAAATTAACTGAAAGAGCTTTACTATGGAAAGGTTTATATACTATTACTTCACAAGGTCAAGGTACAAGTATATCTTCATTAGGTAATTCTCAAAAAATATATATGGCTGGTATGGATTGCTCACTAATGAAAACTAGTGATAATGGTAACCAGTGGATCTCTATGCTTACACCTGAAATATGGACTATTAAGGACACTTGGTTACATCTAAATTCAATAGTTGCTATACCATCCACCCCCCCAACTATTTTCTTTTCAGGTTTTCAAAAACACTTTGGGTCAACTGCTTATAAAAGTATTGATGATGGTAATTCTTGGATAAGACTTACTAAAGGATTACCTAAAGATGTACTTGCTTTTTGCAGGCAAGTTCTTCCAGATAAAGATTATTTAAGTAATCAAATAGTATATTTAGTGTATGATTCTTCGGGTGTATTTAAATCTATTGATGGTGGTAATTTATTTAACGAAATCAATACTGGACTTCCTAAAGCTGGGTTAAGTTTTGGAGATGGGTCGCTTGCAATAGATCCAAATAATAATTTAAATCTTTACTTAGTTTTAAAAAGACCAACAACTTCTTTTTATACAAGCTCAAATGGAGGTAAAAATTGGGAAATGAAAAGCTTCAATAATGGTTATGGTGACCCACTTGGTGGAGTTACTGTTATATACTACAAAGGGATTAAAATCATTTATGTATCTTGTCAATATGGTATATGGATGAGTAATGATGAAGGAAATACCTGGAAAAAGTCATTTGATGTATCAGAGATATGCCAAGATATAAAACAATATTGGATTAGAGATTTACCTTTAACCAAAGTAGTTGAATCAAAAACACAATCAGGAAGACTATTCTTTATGGTTAGTAATTGGCTTGGAATTCCAAGAATGTCTCAGCAAGGGATCTATACAAGTAGTGATGCAGGAGCAACTTGGAGCAAACTTTTTGAAACTCCTAATTTCGGTGGGAATTTTAATATTTCAGATGATTCAAAATATCTACTTCAATTTAGTGGGGGTATGGGAATTTGGAAATACAAACTTCCTGATAGTTTGACAGTTAGTGTAGAAAATGATGAATTAAATTATCAAGAAAAAACTGGATTTTATCCTAATGTTTTTCATGACAATTCTATTTTTCAATTGCAAATTGAAGAAGATTTCGAATATCTTTTAACTATTTATGATTTATTTGGTAGAATAAATAGCTCATATAAAATTACAAGTCCACAAACAAAAATTTCTTTACCAAACTATCAAAATGGTATTTATTTTTACAAAGTTACCAAAAACAAAGAGTATTATAGTTCTGGGAAATTTATGCTTTACTAAATTTCATTTTATTAATTTTGAAATTACCAATCCCAAACAAAACCACCAATAAACTCAAATACCTCCAATCCCAAACTGGTATATTTGCATCACTTGCTAAAATAGCTGGACCACCCGGATCTGTTATAGAGCCATTGACAACTCCGTCATAATCTTCTGGTCCACCGTCGGTAAGAGTTAGAGTAGCAGTAGCTACTGTTTTACCATCTATTACTTCATTTCCGAAAGTACATTTAGTAAAATTGAAAAGTATATTTTGAGAATTTAATTTTTTAAATGAATACTCAGTTAAAGAAGTAATTCCATGATAAATTATTTTAACTCTTGCATTTGAATGAGCTATTGTAAACTTCACTAAGTTGGCCGGATAATAATTTGTAATATCATTTTGTAATTGGACTTCAGCACCAGATATTGCATATCCATCCAAAGATACAATTGTAATATATTTATTAGTATAAGTATTTAAAATTGAATAAACTTCATTTTGTTGACTATCAGCTATACCATCACCATTTCCATCGCCAATGTTTGGAGCATTATTTTCAATTTGTGCTTCATTTGATAATGTAGTAAAGGAATATTCATCCCCATAGCTTGTTCCTTGACTATTACTTGCATAAGCTCTAAAATAATACAAAGTATTTGGAAGCAGATTATTTAATGTATCTAAATAACTAGAATTTCCTGTTCCTTTTGATGTAAACCCACCATTTGGATGACTTGCTAAAGTAGGATTTGATGAAGTTGACCAAGCAAATCCTTTTTGCTCTACAGAATAATTCCCATCAAATGAAATAGATGCTGAAGAAGTAGCCATATGATTTGTAAATTTAATTACGTTTGTATTATCAATTGAAGGAGTAGTACCTGGAGTATATTCCCAAAAATCCTGAAAAGTAATGCTTATATTATCATTTCCTAATCCTACGTATCCTTTATATCCTATATTAAAACTTGACGCTACTAATCTTGGACTACCTGGAAAATTTGATTTATTAGTCCATGTATCAATCGTTGGATCATATTCATATAAATTAGTTACCATCCCACTACTTTGAAAGCCAATTCCAAAATAACCTTTTTTAGCAATTGAAAATCCTACATTATAAGAAGAGTTCCCACCAGCAAAATCTGCTTTTCTTGTCCAAGCATCAGTTTCTTGATTATACTCCCAAAAATCATTATAACTTACTCCACCAATATTACCTATACCAAGGTAACCTTTATTCCCAATTGAAAAACAAGAAGCACATCCTCTTACTACACCCGGAAAGTCAGCTTTTCTTGTCCAAACATCCAAAATTGGATTATATTCCCAAAAATCTTTTGTATAAGTAAAATCATTACCAGTTCCTATGTATCCTTTATCACCAATTGAAAATCCAACGGCTACCCCTCTTGCAGTACCACCGAAATCGGCTTTTTGTGTCCATGAATTAGTTGATGGATTATACTCCCAAAAATCTCTGAATAAACCACCAGCATTATTGTCACCTGTTCCAACATATCCTTTTTCACCAATACTAAATGCAACAGAGTTATCCCTACTTAAACCACCAAAATCAGCTTTCTGTGTCCATGTGTTATTTGTTGGATTGTACTCCCAAAAATCTTTTACTACAATACCATTAAATCCAGTACCAAAATATCCTTTATTTCCAATACTAAAAGAAATAGATCGCAACATAATACCGCCACCATAATTTGCTTTTTGTGTCCAAGTATCTTGAGATAATAGGGAGTAGGAAAATAAAGATAGCACAAAAAAATATAAGATTTTATGCCTTAAATGAAATAAGAAATATTTAATATCTAATAGATCCATTTTGAATTTTTGCATCCTTGCAAGTGTATCAATTAAGTATCGTCATATATAAATAAATCTTTAACTTATTCTTTTTATCCAAATCCCATGACTTAAAATGAAATTCCGAATTGTTTATTTAATAATTTCTTAATTATGGTACAATTTTTTCTTTTCTTTCGTCTATTCCATATTACCATATTATTTAGATATTTACATAATTGAATTGAAAAAAAACAAATACTTTCTACATTCTTTACTTTTTGTAGCTACTTTTGTAACTTGTATGATTGCAGGTGTGGCTTGGAGTGGAGTTGCTAAACCTTACGATTTAGTAAATATGCATTATGGTGTTACTTATGCAATTCTAATAATGACCTTTCTTACTATGCATGAGTTTGGACATTACTTTGCATCTAGAATTCATAATGTAGATGTTACT
>JAPLFM010000299.1:16759-21918 GCA_026390675.1 Candidatus Kapaibacterium sp.
GCTTTGGAACTATGGGTGCAGTAATCAAGATTAGAGAACAAATACCTAACCGTAAAGCACTTTTTGATATTGGAGTATCTGGACCTATAGCTGGTTTCGTAGCATGTATAGTTTTTTTGACTTATGGTCTTTTAACCTTACCTGGAATTCAATATTTAATTAATATTCACCCTGAAATTGCAAAAAATGGATTGTCAACTAAAAGTCTTTTTTTTGGAGATACAATTCTTTATTCTACTATGTGTCATTTTTTGGCTAATCCTAAAGGATTTCTACCACCAATGAATGAAATTTATCATTATCCATTTCTTTGTGTTGGTTGGTTTGGTTTGTTTGTAACAGCACTTAATATGTTACCAATTGGACAGCTTGATGGTGGTCATATTACTTACGCCATGTTTGGTAAAAAAGCTCACAAGCAAATTGCTAAAATAAGCTGGTATATATTGCTAATATTAGGATTTTCAGCTTTGATGCAGTTAGCATTAGAAAGTTTATCACCCAATGAATCTACATATTCTATCTTAGATAATATCAATAATACAGTTTATTTTACTTTGTATTATTTAAAAATCAAATTTCCAATTATGTTCAGTGGCTGGTTCGGATGGTTTTTCTGGGCTATTTTTACAAGACTTGTTATAAAGATGAATCATCCTTATGTTGATCTTTCTGATGAATTGAATAAAACTAGGAAAGTAATTGGTTGGATAGCAATTCTAATTTTAATAACTTGCTTTTCAATAAATGGTATTTATATTATTGAGTAAATTTTATGCCTGAATCTTCACTTTTCAATGAAATTAAAAATTTATCTACTGAACAAAGAAATGTTAACTCTGAGAATATAGATATCTCTTCAGTTAGAGAGATATTAGAACTAATTAATTCAGAAGATAAAACAGTAGCTTATGCTGTTGAAAAGGAAATTAATAATATTGAAATAGCTACCTATAAAGTAATCGAATCTTTTCAAAAAGGAGGTAGATTGTTTTATTTTGGTGCAGGTACAAGTGGAAGATTAGGTGTGCTTGATGCTGCAGAATGTCCTCCTACTTTTGGCTCTTCTTCTGAAATGGTTCAAGGTTTTATTGCTGGTGGTGAGGCAGCTATGTTCAAGGCTCAAGAAGGTGCTGAAGATTCATTTGAAGCGGGTGCTGATGAAATTGATAAAAATAATATTACAAATTCAGATATTGTTTGTGGAATTGCAGCTTCTGGTCGTACTCCGTATGTTAAGGGAGCATTGGAAAAAGCAAAACAAAAAGAAATATTCACTATAATTATTTCAACAGTACCAAAAGAGCAAGTATTAAAAGCTGGAATGATTGCAGATTGTTACATTTGTCCAGAAGTTGGAGCTGAAGTACTTACTGGATCTACTAGAATGAAATCAGGAACTGCTCAAAAACTTATACTAAATATGATTACAACTACTGCAATGATTAGACTTGGTAAGACTTACAACAATGTTATGATTGACCTTCAAATGACTAATTTAAAATTGAAAGAAAGAGCTAAAAATACTGTGATGCAAATTTGTGATGTATCTTACGATATAGCTGAAAACACTCTGATATTAAGTAACTACCATGTTAAAACAGCTATCTTTATTTTGCTAACTGGTGCTAATTTAGAAACTACTCAAAAATACATTTCAGAAGCCAATGGCTTTGTAAAAATAGCAATTGAAAAATACAATAACAAATCAAATTAATCCCAATTCAGACATTTTCTTATCAGACATTTACCACCACAGCTTTTTGCAAGCTTTCTAATATAGCAAAAGTAGTTAGAGTAGATGCTTCAAGTTCAATAAATGATATTGGCATTTCTTTGCCTGATTTAACAGCATTGATTGTAGCAGATACTTCTTCGTCTATTCCTTTTTTGCCATCATAGTTGTTGGATTTAGTGTTACCTGATTTATGGAAAGTAACTTGAGTAAAGTTGTTCATTACTGCTGTTGCTCGCTCGCAAAATACTTCACAAAATTCTTTTGGGACACTCGAATCGCCATTAGCCAAATATTCTAATTTACCAACCGAACCATCAGCAAATTTTATTATCACAGCCACATTATCTTCGTTCATCACTTCTTTATTGCTTGTGCTTAGGGCTTCAGCATAAACTCTAATTGGAAGAGAACCAGTAAGAAATATCATAGTATCAATAAAGTGGCAAGCCTCGCCAATTATTCTGCCGTTTTGCTCATCTTGTTGCACCCAGTGTGATTTGGGTATCATACCAGCATTTACTCTATATGAGATATTCATTGGCTCCGAGCGATTAGCAAAAAACTTTTTAATATCAATAAAAGGTTTTGAGAATCGGCGATTGAAACCAACCATTACTCTACCATTTTTACTATTAACTAAGTTTTTGATTTCATTTAATTCTTCAATGTCAATAGCCAAAGGTTTTTCAACGAAAATGTCTTTATCAGCTTTTAGTGATTCAATAACATATTTGGCGTGTGAATTATGTCTTGTAGCACAAAAAACTAAATTAACATCTTTATTGGCAATCACTTCACCACCGTGAGTAGAGCTAATTGCAAATCCAAATTGTTTAGCTACTGTTAGCGAATTAACAGAAGTGGAATTGGCAACAGCAAGGAAATCAACTCCTAGATTTTTCAATGGTGGTAAAAGGTAATTCTGAGCGAATTGACCAGCTCCAATAAAGCCAATCTTGACTTGAGATCTTCCTTGATAATTTCTTAAACTAATGCTTTGATTTAATGCTTCTTTTCGTTCAGGATATTCTAGCACTACACCCAAAAATCTTTCACCCGTTTTGTTTGTGATTAAATCATAAGCTTTTGTAGCATCGTTGATTTTGAATTTATGTGTTGTAAATGAAGCCACATCTAGTCTTTTTGAAGCAATCATATCAAGTATTGAAATCATATTACGATTTTCAGTCCAGCGAACATAAGCTGCTGGATAATCATTGCCACCCTCTTCATAACTTGCATCATATCTGCCAGGACCATAAGAACATGAAATTTTAAGATTTATTTCTTTTTTGTAAAATGGTTGGCGGTGCATATTCATTCCAATTGCTCCCACTATTACTACTGTTCCACGTTGGCGACACATTTCCATAGCTAGTTGAATTGGATCGTGCGATGAAGTGCTTGCAGTAATAATAACCGAATCGCAACCAAGTCCACGAGTAAATGAATTGATTTGTTGCAAAGAATTAAAATCATTTTGAAGAGTTAAATCACAACCATATTTTTTTGCAGTTTCGAATAAAGTTTCATTCACATCAAGTCCAATTACTCTACATCCAGCTGATTTGAGAAGTTGGATTGTGATTTGACCAAGCAAACCCAATCCCATCACTGCTACTGTTTCTCCAAGTTGTGGCTCTGCTTGCCTAAAGCCTTGCATTGCAATAGATGCTACAGTAGTATAAGCTGCTTCTTCAAGGCTCACACCATCAGGAATCTTAATCGCTAAATTTTTTGGAATAGATACAACTTCAGCATGATTAGCATATCCTGCACCTGCCACAGCAACTAAGTCACCCGGTTTAAATTCATCACATTTCGATTCAATTACCACCCCTGAAGCACTATATCCTAATGATTTATAAGAGTTAAGTTTAGATTGCACGCGTTGAATAGTATTGATTAATCCTTGTTTCTTAACTGTATCAAGGACTAATTTTACTTGGTCTGGTTGTTTTTTTGCTCTTTCGAGCAAATTACCTTGAGCATTTGTAACTGAAGTTTTTTCTGTACCAGCACTTATTACTGAGTAAGCTACTTGAACAAGGATACCACCAGAAATGCAAGCAGGAGCTGGCATTTCAAGGACTTGCATCTCACCATTTTTTTGATATTGAACTACTTGTAACATTATTTTGATTTCTTATTTTGTTATTATTTTTTAGCGATTATAACTAAATATAAACGCATTTGTTTGAGGTTTTATTGTTGTATTCAAAATATAGTATTAAACATATTGCTTAAAATGTAATAATTCCTATATTTCTTTGTGAATTAGTTGAAATATATGTAATTTGGAATAGTATTTAATTAATATAACCTACTTATGTCTTTATGAAAAAAATATTTTTACTTTTAGTAATGTTTTCTCAGATTAACATTGCAATATTTAGTCAAATTGATGAATTTGGCAATACAAGTTTCAAATTAAAGCAAGTCATAAATAAAAATATTGACCAGCTTGATAGTATTCCTAGTTTTGAAATTAAATTTGATAATTTTAGAGCATTATCCGAAATTAATACCCCCTTACAAGCTGAAGCATATCCTTGGATTTCTAATGATGGTCTAAGATTGTATTACACAAAGTCAGATTCAAATTCGAATAATAAATCTATGAATTATATATATTATGCAGATAGGAAAAGTATAAATGATAAATTTACAAATCAAACTCGGTTGGCTTTTAATTCTGACACTTCAAGTAACATTTCATGTTGGTTAACTAACGATGAACTAAATATGTATTTTATGAGTCAACTAATTGGTAGTTCTAGTAGACATATTTATCATACTTCTCGAAATACAACAAATGATAATTTTAAAATTCCAATTTTAGTTTCGTTAGTTGGTAAAATTAATGGTTCAATTATAGGTCCAAGTTTGACTTCTGATCTAAATCAATTATACTTTCGTTGTCAAGATAATTCTAGTAATGTAATAAAAAAAAACAATATATATGTATTTAACAAAATTGGTGAAGACAATTATTCCTTAGTTGACTCATTAAATGTACCATCAGGTTATTTCCCAGGTCCAGGTGCAATTACATCAGATGGTTTAAAATATTATTTATCTTTGGATAGTGCACAAAAGAGACAGATTTATTTTTTTAATCGAAATAGTATCTCTGAAAAATTTAATGAATTATTCCTATTAAAAAATAAATTTATAAATGACACATCATTTAGCAATTTCCAACCACATATTTCGAGTTCTAGTAGGTTTTTTGTTTTTACAAGAAATAATACTAATAATTGGTTCTCTAATGATTTGTATTTATACCAAAAGTACAACAAGATTAGGAATAACAAGAAATATTTCGTATATTTGTAATAGAATTATTTACAAATCAGAAAGAGTTTTCTATGCGAACATTAAAAGTATTGGATTTTTATTCAACAAACGAATTACGTAA
>JAPLFM010000220.1:0-8430 GCA_026390675.1 Candidatus Kapaibacterium sp.
GTAATTTCTATTCTTATTCTTTCTTGAGCTGAAATTAAAGATTTTTTCTTTTCTTCAGCAACAGCTATATCTCTATTTTTATTTGTAAAATCAGTATTAAGTAATTTTTCATTTTCTTGAGTTGATAAATAGTTTGCTTCAACTGAGGAAAATGTTTCTTTTAGCAAGTTGTATTGACTATCAGCAACTTCTAAGTTGTTTGAATACTGAATTATTTGAGATTCAATCCCCTGATGAACTAAATCAAACTCTTTAATTTTTGAATTAAATTCATAAAACTCATGTTTAAGTAAGTCCATTTCAAGTACTTTCAATTCACTTAGAAGCAGATTATATCTTTTTGTTTTTGATGCTTGTCTGCCAAGCGTTCCTACATTTTTAGATATTTCAGCAACAATATCACGAACTCTATCCAAATCTTCTTTTACTCTATTGAGTTTGTTCCCAGCTTCCTTTCTACGTTGTTTATATTTTGTAATACCTGCAGCTTCTTCAAACAAATGTCGACGCTCTTCTACTTTACCACTCAATATAGCTTCAACCATTTTTAACTCTATTACAGAATACGAGTCTGAACCCATACCAGTATCCATAAATAACTCATGAATATCCTTCATTCTGCATTTAGTTTTATTCAAAAGATAATTGCTATCGCCACTTCTAAAAATGCGTCTTGTGATATTTACTTCAGAATATTCTGTGGGTAGAATATTTCTAGTATTTTCGATTTTCATGTTTACTTCAGCCATACCCAATGGTCTGCGAAGAGTAGTACCATTGAAAATTACATTATCCATAGTATCAGAACGAAGCACTGATGACTTTTGCTCACCAAGCACCCAACGAATTGCATCTACTATATTTGTTTTGCCACAACCATTAGGACCAACTAGAGCAGTAATACCACCACTAAATTTAAATACCGTTTTTTGAGGGAACGATTTGAAACCAAATATTTCAAGTTCAGCTAAGTACATAATTTTTAATTTTCAATTTATAAGTTTAATATTCATTTCAATTTTACAGTTTAGGTATAACAAACCTTGTTTTATAAAATTTAATGACCACAAAAATAAGAAATATTATACACTTTTGATTTAATTCTTATTAACGAAATATGTGGAAAAGTAAAACTGGTAGTTTTTTTAAAAGAGCAATACTAAGAGAACTCATCCTGACCTTCTCCACGTCTGGAGAAGGAGTAAAACAAATTAAGTTTTGGAAAAATTTTCCAAATAAGTTTTCCAAAGTGTGTTTTTTGCCAAATTTAGACGATATTTTTTTTACGCATCATTTTATTTTCCAAACTCCATAAAAAAATTCATTGCAGTATTATGCAGTAAATTTCGTGTTTTTTCAATTTATTTTTTCTGTCACCCTGAATTTAGTTCAGGGTATATTTGGTTTTTGTATTTCAAAAAGCATTGCTAAGAACCCCACCCCAGCCCTCCACCAAAGATTTTAACAAGTTAAAATCGGGGAGGGAGTAACCAACATCTAATACGTCTTAACATCATTATTTTACAATGTCTTACTTAAATTCATTCATTGCAGTATTTTGCAGTGATTTAGCGTTTTTTCATTTTTTTCTGTCATTTTGTGTGAAATAAACTAAATATTTCATAAATTGGAAAATAAAATTGTGCTAAATTATGTTATAAAATATATATCACAAGCAAACCATTTTAAAACGGTTTGCAAATGGTGTGGAACTTATTTATGAAATCTCTCTTTCTCTCCCTTGCCTTGCTAATAGCAGGCTATACAAGTTCTTTTGCTGACAACTACTTCCAAGATACGATTTGGATGAAGAAGACAGACCAGTCGAATGGTTTTTACATGTTGAAGTTTTCTAAAAATGATTCTATTATTGCAGGCTTTGGCTATCAAAAAACGATATTTTATGAAGCTAAAACTGGAAATGAAATAGCGAGGATTGATGGAAATAAGTATGGCTTTTTTATAAACAACGATACAAGATTTATAAGAATTAATAATACAAGGACAGGAATTGAAATAATTGATATGAAAACTCTTAAAGTTGTGGATACTTTAGAAAGTGATGGTAAATCATTTGGAGAGTTTGCTGATATTACTGACGACGGTAAGTATATTGTAGCTATAGTTCAAGGTGGATTTAATATTTGGGATATTGAATCAAAAAAGATAATAAAAAGTTATACTTCTAAATCTGAAGAGAATCTTATTAAAATTACAGCTAACCAAATTAGTTTTAGTAAAATAGATAACCAAGTACTAATATCATTAGATAAAACATATAACATTTCAAATTCATCACCGCCAAAAACAAAAACAATAAGTCAAATAATAGTTTATGGATTTGAAAATCTTGATAGTTTAAAGAGTTTTAGTACATATAGTAATTTTTCAATTTCAAAAACAAATAAATACATTGCAATCAAAACTTCCGATAACAAAAACGGAGTAGAAATATACGATTTTGCAAGTAAACAACTGCTTCATAAGTTACCAGTAAATGGACTGAATGTAACAGGTATGGAATTTTCAAGTGATGAAAAATATTTAGTTACAACAAGTGGACCAGATGATAATAAATTAATAGTATGGGATGTGGTAACTGGTAAAACTATTAAAAGTAATAATGATGGAAGTTATGACAACTTTGTTATTTCACATAAACAAACGAATTTGGCATGTTCTATGGGAAGAAGTCTGATACTAAATAAATCTCCATTTAACCAGACTTCAGTTTCAGAAAACATAGATAATATTCCAATTCTTTATCCTAATCCAACTAATGGAATAGTTAACATAAATTTACAAAGTCCAATATTAGGCGTAGTAAAAATCCAAATTACAAATGTAAATGGAAATGTATTATTGAATATATCTGACATTATTCCACAAAATAACATGATTTCACTTAATATTGCACAGTTATCAATTGGAACTTACTTCTTAAATTTATCTTCAAATAATTTTCATCAAACTTATAAACTTATAAAGGAATAGATTAGTATGAAAAAATATATTTTATTTTTGCACTTTTAAGATTTTAGTAATAGTATTTTTATCTGTTTGAAGAGTAACATTGTAAACACCGTTTGCAAATTTAGAAAGATTGAATGTACTAGAAATTTGTTTCTTTTTTGCAAATGTAATAATATTTTGATCTAGAACTAAGTTACCCAACATATCAAAAACTTTAATTCTAGCAGATTCGGTTTCATCTTCTAATTCACAAAACAAACTAACTTCATTATCAGCTGGATTAGGGCTTAATTGCATTTGATTATTATTCAAATAATTTAAGAGTCGCTTGCCATTTTCATAACAAACATTTGTTAAGATTAATCTTCCATTAATAACCGAGTCTTTTGTTTTAAGGTTCTTCCAAAGTAAAGATGTTATTTCAATTGAAGTTGTATCTTCATTTCCTAACAAAACATCACCAACCAAATTAAACAATGCTTTATTGGCATTTGGTTTTGCTGATTTAGGAATGATAATTGTAATTTCCCATTTGTTTTTAAGTTTATTTAATACTTTAGAAAATAAAGGAGTATAATTTTCAGCTTCAACAGAAATAGGATAAAACAAAGTATAATTAATTTCGATTTTCACTTCATTACTATCTTTTAAGCAATCTAAAAGATTTTGTTCAGTATTTAGAAAAATAGGTATTTTAACATTTACATCAGTGGATTTGAAAAAATTATCTTTAGTTTCAATAGTTTCATTTATTTCCTTAACGTTAACATTGACTGAGTCAATACTAGAGCAAGGACCAATTTTCCCTTTCAAATAATATTTTTGATTTGAAATAGGAGTAACACTAAGCGATTCGCTTGTAGATAGCAAAATATTTGATTGGTCAAACCATTCGTAGGTATCTGCGCCACTAGCTTTTAACAAAGAAGTTTCACCTTGACAAATCAACAAATCGTTTGGAGCTTTTGTTTGAGGAATAGGCACAATAACAACTTGTATAGTATCTCTTGAAGTACATCCATATAATGAAGATATTTCGTATTCATAAAAAGTAGTTTTTTTAGGTGTAACAATCACTGAACTAAATGATGAACTAATAACACCAGCGCCAATCTCAGTCCACTTTTTCAAATATTCGTCATTGCCAGTAAGTGTAGCACTTTCTCCAAAGCAAAGTTTTAAATCATTGCCAGCATTGGAAATAGGATAAGGATGAACAACAACAACACAACTATCGATATCATCACATCCAATATTATCATAAACTGTAAGATAATATTTGCTTGTTTGATTGGGTTTTACTTTAAATTGACTTGAATTAGTAATAAATTGATTTTTTTCATCAAGCCAAGTAAGAGTGCCACTTCCTTTTCCAATTAGTTCAATTTCATCACCTATACATATATGTAATGAATCAAGTCCTGCATCTGCTTGAGCCAAAGGTTGAACGGTAACTTGTTTGAAATCTTCTGAAAAACATCCAATTTTATTTGTAATCTTTAGTTTAAATTTTGTTGACTTAACCAATTTAACTTTTAATGTAGAATCATTAGGATATATATTCCCTAATTCATCAGACCATTCAATATTGTTAGTTGCTTTTGCAAATAAAGTTATGACAGCATTCTTACAGATAGCAGTATCAGCACCAGCATCAGCTATTGGTACCGGACTTACAATTGCTTCGAAATCTTTAATGATTTGACAGCCAGCACTATTTGTAGCAGTTACAGTAAAAGTGGATGTACTAGTAATTACTGTACTTAAAGTATTTGAGCTAGATATAATTGCCCCATTCTTTTTACTCCACTGGTAATTGGAAGTAGGGTCTAAAACAATAATTAAAGGGTTATTTTCGCATATAAAGTAAGTTTTAGACAAGTCATTTAAATTTGGAATTGGATTAACTACAACTTTGCAAGTATCCAAATCAATACATCCTTTTTTGGAGATAGCTTTTAGTATGTATTGAAAAGTGCCACTAATTGGACTAATTTGAAAAGTTTGATTTGTAGAAAGTAAATTATTTTGAATGTCGAGCCATTGGTATGTATTGCCACCACTACCAGATAAATTTATTGGAGTTCCTTCACAAACTGTAGTATAAGTGCCAGAGTTTGCTAATGGTAATGGGTAAAACTCCACGTAAATACTATCTTTTCCAAAGCATCCTGAATTATTATCAGTTATAGTGCTAATATAAGTCCCATTTTCAATTGGTTGAAAAGTTGAAGAAGTCCCTAAAATAGTAGAGACACCGTTTACAAATTTAAACCACTTGTATTCTCCAACCGACCCCCTAGCTTCTAAGATTATTGGATTCCCAATACATACACCAATACTATCTATAGTCGGGCTGCCATTTCCAAATATGTTAGGATTCATTTCACCATTAATAGGAATATCTAATGAATATTGATTGGTGCATCCAAATTGAGTATCTTTTACATTGAGCGAAATTTTTCCAATAGGTCCAGCACCCCATTTAATTTTCAAACTAAATGCATTTTTAGCATTCAATCCGCCATTTAATATTTGGCCACCATTGCTAACAGAGTCGATTTTACCACCAGTCACTATCCAATCATAAGTGTAAGATGATGATTCAGTAGTTTTGTATCTTTCTGTAGAGTTTGGACAAACACCATATTGCCAGGAAGAAATATCAATGACAGGCAAAGGATTAATTGTAACATTTGTAGTATCGTAATTATCACAAAATCCATCATTACCAACTAAAATGTATTTTTGAGATATAGTAGTTGAATAATTTAAATTTGAATTAGAACTAATAAAATTACTTGGATTCACACTATTAACATACCATTTATAATCAGAACCACCTGAAGCGGTTGCATTTACAGACTCGCCAAAGCAAATATCAGATTTGGTATTAATTTTAATATTTGGTAGAGATAGAACTTTCATATAGCAAGAATCTTTGATTATTAAATTGTTATCCTTTGCAGTCAAATAATACATCCCTTCATTTGCTTTTTTTGCATTTAATATAGTAATTTCTGAATTACTTGAATTAAAGTTGTTTGGACCATTCCAGCTAACATTTGTAAGTGAATTATCTGCAAGTATGTGCAAAGTATTGTTTTCACAAATTTCTTTTGTAAAGTCCAATATATAATTTTTTTTACTTTGAAAACTTCCAGCTTTTAAAAAAATCCCACTATCAAACTCCATATCTCCAATATCTTGAATAATAATATCCATAGTATATTGAGATCCAATAGTCAAATTGTTTACAGTTGCAGTAAGTTCTTTGGTTTGCCCATCAAATACATAATCATCTACACCATTATTGTCTTTGAAATAGTTAGGGTATGAAGGAGGTATAAAGGAACTTAAAATACCGCAACCACTTCCGCCATTATTTACATTATTGATTGCAACATTTGTATTTGTATTCGGAATTAATGCTATATTTTTTTTACCGATAATCCCATTTCCGGAGAGAAGAAAAACAAAAATATCATTGAATTGAGAACCAACATATTCAGGATATTCCTCTGAAGCAAAAACATAACTAAACGATAAATCTTTTGTACTTGGTATAAATACTATAGTCAATATTGAAGCATCGCCTCCAGCATCAACCAAAAATGGTACTGAATAACTATACAAATCAGTACTAATTAGCCTTTTTTGATTGTAAGAATCAGACATAGTTGTATTGCAGGCAGCTCCAGGTTGGACTATTCTTTTAACATTTCCTGTTGCTAAAACCAAACCTTTATCAATTCCAACCTTACTTTTTGCATCAGTGAAACCACCTATTAAAGGATAATCAGATTTTTGAGAATTGCTAGTAATTGATACAATTGTAATTCCAGCTCCAACAAAATAATCATTAACCAATTTGTTTAGATCGTTATTTGATGTAATATCTATTTTCATTTGTGAAAAGCAGACACAACTATAAAAGAGAAATAAAAATAATATTAATTTTTTCATTTTATAACAACCTTACTTGAAACTAACAAACGTTTAAAAATAATTTTTAATTAACTGGAGTTTCTACAAAAACTTCAACAGTTCTGCAAAAGAATCTTGCTTCTGGAGTTTTATCAGTAAATAAATCCACATGCCCAAGTCCAAATGATTCAATTGATTTTGGTTTACATTTAATGCTATTCATAATCATATTAGCCCTGTTTTCTGATAATTTTTTGTTGTCTTTTTCAATTCCTAAGTAATCTGTACTTCCTTTTACTTTAACTGTAGATTTAGGAGTAATACTTTTGCAAATCAAATCAATAATTTTTTTATTATTTGTACTTACTTCAGAAGAGTTATGGTCAAACATTATAAGTTTGATTTTAAATTTTTCAATGTAATTATTGTTACTTTCTTCTTGTTTTCTAAAATTCAATAAATCCACATTTATTTTCCCAAAAACAACAGAAGTTGTATCAAAGTCGGTTTGATGAATTTTTGATTCCAATTTATATATTATATCACTTTCGTTATCTGGCAATTTAGATTTATTGTTTAATACCCAATTAAACGTTGAATCAACATTTTTTAAACCATTTACTTCAAGGAACAAATTTTCATTTAGATTATTCATTTGAAAAACTTTCAATTTCCATTCTGAAATTTCTACATTTGAAGTAGCAGTAGCTTTTATTTTAATTTCAGTTTGTTTAGATGTTTTAAAAGAGTCAATTGCAGTAACAGGCTCTGTAATTATGAAATCATCGCTGTATATTTCAACTCTTCTATTTTCCTCTTCATGTTCTATTAGTCCACCTCTTGAATAATTTCGAGGTAAATTCCGACTTTCAACTATTATGTTTTCAGGATTAATCTCCCAATCTTTAACTAATACATTTTTAATTGTTTCGGCTCTTCTATTTGACAAATCTAAATTATTTTTTTCATTTCCAGTATTACTATTACATCCTATTAAAGTTATCTTGCTATTTGGTCTACTTTTTAGTCTTTTCCCTATGACATTAATTAAATTATAATATACGATTAAAGAATTGGAATTAATAAATTGTGTTTTTTCATTAAAAGTTAATTTGTCCTTTTGAGATAAATTTACATATCTTGGTCGTAATTCCGAACTGTTTTCATCAAAAAATACATAACTAAGCAAAGGATAAAGGTACCTTGAAAAGTGATCTTCAATTACTATTTTAACAACATTTGTATCTTTTCCTTCAGCCTGAACACTGGCTTGAACATTAGAAATAATAGTAGGTCGGATAATTTTTTTCTCAATTTTAACAGGTTCTACAACTTTTGGGATTTCAATAGGTTTGATTATTGTTACTTCTGGACTAGGCTCTATTTTTGGGATTTCAGTTTTGCTTATATAACTAATCGATGTACCAATTCTAACCTCGTTAGTTTTCCAATTTAAATTATCTGCAATATCAAAAAAATTGTAATTATAACTAATCTCAGGAGAAATCAATAGCATCTTAGTTTCAATAT
>JAPLFM010000220.1:8526-56029 GCA_026390675.1 Candidatus Kapaibacterium sp.
TCCCAAACCAAAACTTAAACTGGTTTGGATTTTTAAATTATTAATTGGCTTATCTTGTATGTTTACCCATTCTCTAGGAAGTTTTGAATTAAGATAATCAACCGATAAATTTGGTGTAACTAATTTTTCAAACTGCGAGAATGAATTTTTAATTATATATCCAACATTTAAACCAAACATTATGTTAATACCTTTAATAAGGTTTTTATTTATCAAAATGGGATGGAATTCTATATTTGAAATTTTGACTTCAGCTGAATGATCACTATAGACTTTAACAACTTTTGTATTTTCGTCATAACCATTGCCTATATATTCATTTGAACTAAATTTTGAGTTAAATGAATTGTATCCTAACCTTAATTGTAAATCGAGATTTGATGATATGTTTTGATTATAAATAAAACCTGTAGTGAAACCCGAAGAGCTACTGCTTCCAAAACTAGGGCAACAAGACTTGTAATCGGGAAATGAAGAGAAATTTGCTTGATTCTGAACTAAATTATAGGATCCAAATATTCCAATTTTGGAAATCACTCTTTCTGAATTTTCAACTTCATTAGAGAAAGGAAACAAGTTGCTTGATAAGCTTAAAAATACAAATAAAATCAAAATTATTTTTTTCAATGTTTTCCCTAAATGAACCTCTAAGAATTACCTAATTTACAAATATAAAAATAAATAATACGATAATTTTTTATTCTAACATAGAAATTGACTGAGTAGATTAATATCATCCAATATTGTTAAAATTCACAATAAATTTTAATGTCAATTAAATTCAGAAACAAAGTAATTTCGGCAAAGCATTTGCAATAAGTAAGAATAATATGCGTAAATAGTAAAAAACTAAGTAAAATCAATAGATTTTGGTTATTTTTTTATTACTTTGGCTATTATTATTCCTAAAGTATTTTCTCAATTTAGAATTAAAATAAGAACAAAGTAAATGTCTGTAATATTAGTAAAATTACCTCAAAGAAAAAGAAATCGAATTCAAATTATTCGAGATGATAAACTAATTGTAATAGAAAAAATAGCTAGAGAAGAGAAACTAGGTATAATCAAGGAAATTATTGCAAAGGCAATAGAACCTGAAATAATAGAACCTGAAATAGTAGAACCCGAGATAGAAGTATATAAAGAACCTGAGCCAATAAAATTTACTCAAGAGTTTATATTTTCTAGTAGCAACCAACCAATAGTTATCTCATTGAATAATATTCCTGAACCAGCTTTACCAGTTAGAGTTGTAAAAGAAGAGATTCAAAAAAGTTATGATAGAGGTATGCAAGATGGTCAAATTCAGGCAAAAGCTATATTCCAAACTGAAATTGATAAGTATAATCAATGGATTACTAGATTTGATACAATTGCTGAAGATTTAAAATCAGAACATCATATTGCGTTAAAAAAATTGGAAGAGTCTGTTGTATCAATTTCTTTGCTGATAGCACAGCATATAATTGGTAGGCAAGCTAGTGAGGATTCAAATTTAGTTTTGGAACTTGTGCGTAAAGCGATTTCATCTTTGGAAAATGACTTTGTATATAAAATTCACGTTCACCCCGATTCAGTTCATATTTTAGAAGCAGTTAAAAGCACTCTTTTAGATGACAAAGAAGTCTCAAATAAAATTGTTATAACTTCAGATACATCAGTAGATTTAGGTGGTTGTGTATTGGAAACTTCAGCGGGAATGATTGATGCGAGGATTAGTTCACAATTAGAAATGCTTAAAAAACCATTAATAGGGTCTATAAACGAAATAGCCGAAAAAGAAAATAGTGACGAACTCGAAGAAATAGAAGATATAGAACTTGCTAGACTTAAAGATGCCGAAGATGAGAGCATGGAAGAAATGAAACGATTATGGGCTGATGAATTTGAAGATGAAGATTTCGAAAATCAAAAGTATGATGATACAGATTTAGAAAATGTAAACAATGAAGAAGAAAATGAAATATCAGAAATGGAATCAAAAGAAGAAGCTATCTTAAATGATGATTTTGATATTTTGGAAGATAACAATAACGTAGAAGAATTAGAGAAAACTGACAATTTTGATTTATATGGTGAATTAGACTTTATTGATAAAAATATTGAATCGGTTGATAGTGGTTTGAATGATTTAAACAATGATAATATTGATTTTTCTGATGATGATTTTAAAATAGAAGATAATTAATGGTAAATCCAGATATATTAAATTTGAAGTTTCAGAAAGTATTGGATAAAACTAATACATTGCAAATGAGTGGCAAACTAACCAAAGTTGTAGGTTTGGTATTAGAAAGCAATGGACCTAAAGCACCAATAGGTGAAATATGTGTGCTTAGAGATAGGAGCGGAAAGGAAGTTAGCCGTTCTGAGGTAGTAGGATTTAAAGATGAAAACAGAATCTTATCAATGGTTTTAGGTGAGCTAAATGATATTTCACCTGGAATGGAAATAAGAGCAACAGGCGAAGCGCTAAGTGTAAATGTTGGTAATTCATTAATTGGAAGAGTATTAGATGGTATGGGTGTACCAATGGATGAGAAAGGTCCATTATTGAATACTACAAAAAGATCAATATATTCTACTCCACCTAATCCACTTTCACGTTCTAGAATTAAAGAACCAATTACAACTGGAGTTAGAGCATTGGATGCAATGTTGACTATCGGTAAAGGTCAAAGGATGGGTATATTTGCTGGTTCTGGAGTTGGTAAATCTACTCTTTTAGGTATGATAGCTCGAAATACATCAGCAGATATAAATGTAATTGCTTTGATTGGTGAGCGTGGTAGAGAGGTTAAGGAATTTATAGAAAAAGATTTGGGTGACGAAGGATTGAGAAAATCAATTGTTATTGTAGCTACAAGTGATAAGCCTTCTTTAGTAAGAGTAAAGGCTGCTCTAGTTGCAACTACTATTGCTGAATACTTTCGAGACAAAGGGTTAGATGTAATGCTAATGATGGATTCTGCAACTAGGCTTGCAATGGCTCAAAGAGAAGTTGGGCTTGCAATTGGCGAACCTCCAACAACTAAAGGGTATACCCCATCAGTATTTAGCTTATTGCAAAAAACATTAGAGAGAGCCGGTACTTCTGACAAAGGTTCTATTACTGGACTATATACAGTATTGGTTGAAGGTGATGATTTTAACGAACCTGTATCTGATACTGTAAGAGGTATATTAGATGGTCATATTATTTTAAGTAGAAAACTTGGTGCAATGGGGCATTATCCAGCAATTGATGTGCTTGAAAGCATTAGTAGGGTAATGAGAGATGTGGTTACAAAACAGCATACTCAAGCGGCTTTAAATTTAAGGCAATTGATGGCAACTTACCGAGGGGCAGAAGATTTGATAAGTGTTGGTGCATATCAGCAAGGAACAAATAATGATATTGATAGATCTATTAATTTAAATAAAACAATTAATAATTTCTTGAGACAAGATGTTGATGAACAAGTTACCTTTGATGATGCTTTAGAAGGTTTGATTAATATAGCAAATTCTTAATATTTATAATTGAAAAAATGGCAAAAAGATTTTCATTTAGATTAGAATCTGTTTTAAAGATTCGAACTCATAAAGCTGAACTTGCAAAGGAAGAGCTGAATAAAGTTATTGCTTATAAATTAGAAAAAGAAAGAAAAAAAGACAATTTCATAGTTGAAATCAAAACAACAATACAAAAATCTAAACGCACTTCAATAGCTGATTTCCAAGCTAATTATCAATACAAATCTTTCCTTGAAGAAGAAATAAAGAAACTTGAAGGTGAAATATTACGAATATTAGAAATAGAAGTAATTAGGCGAACTGCTCTTGCAGAAGCTTTAAAAGATCAAAAAGTGATTGAGAAATTAAAGGAAAAAAAACAAGAAGATTATCGATTGGAAATGAACCAATTAGATGCAATCTTTTTTGATGAACTTGCTATAAATAGATTTGACAAAGTAGAAACATATTTTAGGTAATTTGTTTTTATTGTATCCAAAGGGATATAAGGTTTGAAGTAACAAAACATTTTATAAGTTCTTATTATACCTAGTGAAATAAGCATCTATTTCTGGTCTTAATTCTTGTCCAATTCTTTCAAATACATCAAGTAGATTAGTATAAGCACCTTCACCGCCTAAGAAATCCCAAAATTCTTCAGCAACTTTAAGTCTGGATTTGTTGCAAGTGTTGTTGCTACCCATTCAAGTAGAGTACGTTTGAATTCTTTAAATCCACCTGCGTTGGGTTTTGCTGTTTTAATATCACAAAGATAAATTGTGTTATCATGTCCAATTAGTTTAATATCAACTTTTGTTGGTTTTACTATTTTCATTTCACCTTTTTGACATACTTCTCTAATTGATTCTATTTCTCTTGCTTTATTCGGTAAAGTGGAAGCAACAGATAAATTATCCATAATGTTCTGAATAGCTTTATGTGCTTCTGAAGAAATTTCAGTTCCAGCAATTTGTTGAGATTTTGCTTCTTTAAATCTTGTTTCAGCTAATGCCTTTGCAACAGGTTCAAAAATACTTGTCCCAAAGTTTGTATTTAAAGAATGAATAAAAGAAAACAAAGCCATTCTATCTTTACCCAAAAGTCTATTATGAAAAGGCATAACAGCAGGTTCAGGTTTATAGTTCTGAAACTTATTTCTTAATGCTTTTCTTAAAACTTCTTCAATTTGTAATATTTGAGTGTTAGTTAGGGACATTTAGCTCTTGAATTAATCTTTCTGTTTTTGGGTTTGAGTATAATCCTCTTCTTTCAAATAAGTAATCTTTACTATTTAATAGATTGACAGTTTCTGAAAAAATAGTTATTGCTTTATTAGAATCACCTAAATAATTTATTTTTTCATCTATTGAAATACAATTTTTCTTTTCTAAAAGTATATCACAAGCCATTAAAATATGCATATCCATAGTTTTAGATTTCATAAAAAAGCTTCTATTTACAGATAAATTATTAAACCAGTATGACAATACTCCACAATAATAGTATAGATTTTCTTGATTTGTACTATTAAATATTTTGCCTTCTCTTTGAAACTTCTCAATTACTGAAATTGCATTGCTTTTCATTTCATGAGGTTTTCTCAGAATAACAGAAATATAAACTCTAGCTAATGTTTCAATATTAACTCTGCTATAAGGTGGGTTAACATTCGAATGTTGTCCTCTAAGTCTTTCAAAATACAATTTAAAATCATTTTCTTCTTTACCTAAAAAATATGTTTCAATTCTTTCATGAAATTCATTAAGAGATTGTAAATCTTTATCAATAGAGTTTTGATTATTTGCTGCATAAATAATCATTTTCTTCAAAATATTATTGTCAGTAGATATTATTTTAGCAACTATTTCAATATCATCAATATTGTCTTTTTCAGCAGATTCTTTATATTTCTTAAATAACTCATTTGTTGTTTGACAACCATTTATTATCCTTGGAAAAGTTAGAGTAAATTCTTTGTCTCTTACAGGGTGTCTTTCTATTTTGTCACAAATAATTGCAAGTCCATTATTTAAAAAAGGAAAATAATTTCTTTCAGTAACAGTGTCTAAAGTCTTTTTTATGTCTAAATTTACTGGAGTAGGTCCTATGTAATTTCTTACATTTTCAATGAATAATTTTTCCTTTAAGTTTTTATCAGATGTCAAAATTAATTTTTTTAATTCTGAAAACTTTACAATTGCTAAAAGGCTTAACTCAACATTGTCAACTGATGATAAATGAATGCTATTTTCAAACTTAATTTGAATAGTATGTAATTTAGAAATTTTTTCATATTCATTTTTAACTTCATCTTTTTGTAAAAATGAAATTTTATCTAATTCAAATTTGTTTTCAATTTCATTTCTCGAATTAATTTTTGTCTTTTCTGAATTTATTGTATTTTCTAAAATATTATGTGATGTTCTTGCTGAAAGAAAAAATAATGAAATATGAGGTGTTTCTTCAATTCTATCAATAAAGTTTCCAGAGTCATCAAGTAATTTTTTGTAAATTGTAGAATATGGCTCAATATCGACTGCACCTGTTAAAAATTTTACAACTCCATCAGTAAATGAACTAAATTTTTGTTCATCAAAACTTTTTTGAGTTGTAGATTGTATAAATCCAATTTTAATCTTAATTGGTTCTGTTGGCCCGAATATTCCTAAATCAGCTTCTTCTGAAACTAATCGGTTATTAACATTTATAACTATACCATCAATACCCTGTGCTTTATTTGTAGAAACAGATTTAACATTATCAAGTTCTTCTTCTAAGAAATTAGATGCAATTACATAATTCCCGAAGTCTTCAAATATGTCATCATCGTTTCCAGCTATAATTTTCTTCTTTCCATTTTCTTCTATATCAGTATCTGGTTTTCTTATAATATTAAATTTAGAACAGAATTCATTAATTTTTGAATTTAATCCAATGTCAAATTTTTGTGCCATAAAATCTACTTCCTCTTCAAATGAAAAATGATTTCCGAATATGCACCTTTGTCTTTTTCAGTGCGGTTTAATACTGGGCGTTTATGCTGGTTTACTATTTGCATTCCAGCATTTTCAGCAATAGTTGGGTACATATTATATTTATCATTTGCTACTAAAAAAATATCAAAATCATCAACTAAGTATTTTTTTGCATTATTAAGTACATCACTCAAACCTTGAATATAGCTTTGCTTGGCTTCTTTTCCCTGACCTTTGTAAAGGGGTCCTATCTCCAAATCATCTTTTCTTTCAAAGCCAAATAAATCATAAGCATAAGCATGCTGTTCGTGATAGTCTATTAAGCCAACGTAAGGAGGGGAAGAAAATATCCCTTTGATTTTTTGTTCTTTAACCAAATTTGCAAACTTTGGATTTTTCTTTACTAATTCTTCTATTATATCAATATTTCTGCTATCACCAGTCAAACAAGTATGAAAAGTGCTTTGTTTTAGTTTGTCATATTGCACTAGCCTTTTCAATGTATCTTTAGAGTAAGACTCCCACCATTTCAAAATTGAAAAAATAGGTTTGCACATTTTCCCATGTTTACTACAATAATATGTAGTAGTAATTGGTTCTAATAAAGTTGCCAAATCAGCATGAGTTGTTGCTCTACAGCTTCTAATAGTTCGACTTAGAATTAAACTTATAATTTTTTTAGTTTTAGGATTTTCGATTTTTTTTATTTCTTCAAATACAAACTCAATCTCATTTCTAACATGTTGTGAATACCATTTGTCTAAAAATGAATTAGACTCATCTTGTTTTAGTTTAATATTAAATTCTTTTACTAAACTGTTATAAATTGTTAAAAATTCAGTTTCTTTTTTACTCCCATATTTTTTTTCATCAATTTCTTTTCTCTTCACTTTATATTTATAATCTGGTACAGGAAAAAACTTTCCATTAAATAAATTTAGCTCTTTAAGTAATGTATTTTCAAATTCAATAGTATGTGAGTTTAATAAAAATGATTTCAGAGACTTAGTTATTCTTGTTATTTCACTTTGTACATCAATCAAATCATATTTAGTTACTTTACAATTCCCAATAAAAGCATTAAAAGCTGAAACATCAATACCAATTGCATTTATTCCAAGTTCGCAAGCCTGTATCATTGTAGTCCCACTTCCAGAAAATGGATCTAAAACAATATCTCCTTTTTTAAAATAAGTTTCTTTCTTAAATTTATCAGTATGCTCGTCTAAAAAATATTCAACTAATTGAGGTATGAATTTGCCTTTGTACGGATGTAATCTATGTACATGTTTAGTAGTTTCAGCTTCTTTATATTGCTCAAAAGATAAAGCCCAATTCAAATCACTTCCTAACTGTTCTTTCCATGAATTTTCTCTTGTACTTACTTGTTCTTTATAATAATCAGCCAACTCAGATTTAATAATTTGAGTATGACCATTCTCACCTATTTTCTTGATTCTACCATATTGAACTAAATAAGAAATGTTAGATGTGGTAACATTTTTATCTAAATAATGGCTTGCCCATTCGCTTGCTTCTTTTATTGAAAGTAATTCAATCATATTGATTTTTTAATATTTTTTTTATTTTGCTTTATATTTATCACAAACATACAAAAAAAATGCTGAAACATTTAATTTTAATAATTTGTGTTTTCAACTAATACAAATGTAAATTCATTCACGACATATATTTGAGTATAGTTTTCAAAATCATATTTTTTACTCAAACCTAGCTAATTCTTCAATATCTGAGAAATGGATTTTTTCTTTGCCAATTACTTGGTAGTCTTCGTGACCTTTACCAGCTAATAAAATTATATCACCTTTGTCGGACATTTCGTAAGCTTGTGATATAGCTATTTTACGGTCACTTGTTCGGAAATAAACTTTATCTTCGAGTATTCCAAACTCAACATCATCAAGAATTGTTTCAGGATCTTCTGTTCTTGGGTTATCACTTGTAAGGATTGTAATATCAGCAAGAGTGGATGATATTTCTGCCATTATTGGACGTTTGGTTTTGTCTCTATCACCACCACATCCAAATATTGAAATTAATTGCCCACCAGAATTGCTACTATTTAATATTTCTCTTGAAGCAGTAAGCGCTTTTTCCAAAGCATCTGGAGTGTGGGCGTAGTCAATTATCCCAACAGCTCCATTCATTAAGTTAACTCTATGCATCCTACCCAAAGCACCGTTAGTATTAGCAATAGCTTTTTGAATTTTATTTAAACTTAGGTTTAATTCAATTGCTGAAGCTATACATAATGCAGCATTTTCAATATTGAAATTACCTAAAAGTTTGCTTTTATACTGTATATTATTAATTTCAAAACTTGTTTCGTAAAGTCCAAGATTAGCATTTGAAATAATATAATCTGCTTTATTATTCCCAACTTTTACTTTTTTGGCTCTAGTGCTTTCAAGCATAAAGTCTGCATAGTTATCATTTGAATTAACTATTGCAATTGAATTAGCTTTTAGATTTTTAAATAAAATCTGTTTGGCTTTTGAATATTCTTCCATTGTTTTATGGTAGTCTAAGTGATCATGAGTAAGATTGGTAAACATCGCCACATCAAAATGCACTCCTGCAACTCTTTGCATATTCAAGGCATGTGAAGATACTTCCATTATTACATAATCAAATTTTGCTTCATTAAACTTTTGAAAAAGCTGAAAAAGTTCTAAAGATTCTGGAGTTGTATGGGTTGCTTCAATTTTCTCTTCACCAAAGAAAATACCTGTTGTTCCTATTATCCCAACCTTAAAGCCACACTCTTCTAAAATGGATTTCATTATAAAAGTTACTGTGGTTTTACCATTTGTGCCAGTTACTCCAATTACTTTCAAATTTTCAGTTGGGAAATCGTAAAAAGCATTCGATACTTTAGCTAGAGCAAGTCGAGTGTTTTTAGTAAGTATAAATGTAGTTTTATAATTCAAATAGTCATCAGGTAATAGCTCACAAATTATTGCAACTGCACCTTTTCCAATAGCTTGTTTGATATAAAGATGCCCATCAGTTGCTTCACCTTTGATAGCAACAAAGAGAGAGCCTTGAGTACATTTGCGAGAATCATATTCAATAGATGTAATATCTTTTCTCAGGCTTCCAATTAAGTCGGAGAATTGGATGTAATTAAATAAATCAGCTAAATCTTTCATATAAAGTTAAAAATATTAAAATGTTGTGCATTATATCCATAATTGAATATAATTGCATTAGCTTAAAACAGCAATCTCAATGGCTTGATTTATATCATCAATTATATCATTGTAATATTCTACACCAATAGAAAGTCTTATCATTTTTTCAGTAATTGAAAGTAACTTCCTATGTTCTGGGTCAACATCAACGTGAGTCATAGTAGCTGGGTGTTCGGCTAAACTTTCAGTACTACCAAGACTAACAGCAAGTTTGATTAGCTTGAGTGAATTTAAAAATGCAAATGCTTCTTTTTCACAACCTTTTATATCAAACGAGATCATCCCACCATTTGTATTACACTGTCTATTTCTGATTTCAAATTGTGCACCATCTTTTTCAGTTAAATTACCAAGATAATATACTTTTTCTACGTGCTGATTGGAATTTAAAAAAGCTGCAACTTTTTCAGCATTCATAGCTTGAGTATCCATACGAACTTTAAGAGATTCCAAACTACGACGTAAAAGCAAACCAGTCCAAGGTCCAGCCATATTACCCAAAAAAGTACGTAATCCTTTTACTCTTGTAATTAATTCTTTGCTACCTAAGCAGGCACCAGCAATTACATCACTATGTCCGCCAATATATTTTGTAGCAGAATACAAAACCAAATCAGCATTGTGCTTTAATGGATGTTGCCATACAGGACCCATATATGTATTATCAACTGCTAAGTAAATTTGTTTACCATCTTTTGCAAAGTAATTTGCAATTTCTTTACTTCCTCTAATATCAACTAAATCATTAGTTGGATTAGCTGGAGTTTCAATAAATATCAAAGCTAATTTATCTGCTTTACCACTTTGGTTTACTATTTCAATTATTTCTTCCTTTGTTTGACCAACTTTGAAAGAAACATAATCAATTCCAAATTTAGGAAGAATCTTTTTAATAAAATGATCGCTACCACCATAAAGTGGAGTACTTGTAAGTAATAAATCTCCGGGCTTAAGGAACTCTAAAAGTACAGTCGTAATAGCAGACATACCACTTTCAAAAACAGCACATTCTTCAGCTTCATCCCAGAGTGTAAGTCTATTTTCTAAGATTTCAAGATCCGGATTATTTATTCTGCTGTAAATTAAGCCAAGTTCTTCGCCTTCGTTTTTCTTTCTATGTCCATATGCAACTTCAAAAAAAGCTTTTCCTTCTTCAGCACTTTTAAATACAAAAGTTGAAGTTTGGAAAATTGGACTTTTTATTGCACCTTCTGATAATTCGGGTTTGTACCCAAACGACATCATCAAACTTTCTGGTCTCATGTTTGTTTTATATATTAATTAAAATTATTTTACGACTCTTTCCAAAAGCAATTCAGAAATATCAACTACTTTTACGCCTTCAGCTTCATTTGCTTTTACACCATCATTTATCATAGTCATACAGAAAGGACAGTTTAATGCAATTGTTTTAGCACCTGTAGCAAGTAAGCCTTCGGTCCTTTCAATATTGATGTGTTTACCAACATTTTCTTCCATAAACATACGACCACCACCAGCACCACAACACAACCCTTTATCTTTTGTTTTTTCAGGTTCAAGAATAGTCAAACCTTTAATACCTTTAAGCATTGAACGAGGCTCATCGTAAACACTATTCAATCTACCCATATAACAAGAATCATGATATGTAACGTGCAATTGTTCATGGCTTTCATTGCTCAAAGGTATTTTACCCTCGTTTACTAATCTTTCAAGATATTGAGAATGGTGAATTACTTCATAATTCCCACCAAATTGAGGATAGTCATTTTGTAATGTATTAAAGCAATGAGGACAAGTTGTTACAATAGTTTTCACATTATATGCATTCATTGTTTCAATATTCATTTTTACATAAGTATCGGCTAGGTATTCATTACCAGTTCTACGTGCTGGATCGCCAGTGCAATTTTCTTCTTTACCTAAAATTGCAAAATTAATATCAGCAATTTGCATTAATTTAGCAAAAGCCTGAGTGATTTTTTTTGCTCTATCATCAAAACTACCAGCACAGCCTACCCAAAATAGAACGTCAAACTCTGGATTTTCAGAAGCTTCTTTTACTCCAGTACCTTCTGCCCAATCTGCTCTTGAAGAAGTTGGGAAAGCCCACGGAGACGAATTGTTTTCGATGTTGCTAAAAGCACCACCAAGTTCTGCTGGGAACTCAGCATCCATCATCACTAATGAACGCCTCATATCTACAATTGCTGGAACGTGTTCAATATTAACTGGACATTCTTGCATACAAGCCGAGCAGGTGGTACAAGCCCAAAGTGCTTCTGGATTAATATAATCGCCAATTAACTTCTTATCTAAAATTACTTGTTCTTCTTCTGTTACAACATTGATTGGCTCTCTATTTTCGCTTGTAGCTTTTTGAGCTTCTTCATTTATTTTGAGCATTATAGGGAATTTGTCTTTAGATCTATTTCTAATTTGAACTATTATCTCTCTTGGGTCAAGTATCTTACCTGTTAAATTAGCTGGGCAAACACTTGTACATCTTCCGCATTCGGTACAAGTAAAACCATCGTGAATTGTTTTCCAAGAAAAATCTTCAACGTCAACAACACCAAATTTTTCTACTCCTTCTGCTTCAAAATCAATTTTTTTGAGCATATTATTAGGAGTTAATTTCGAGAAAAATACATTTGGAACAGATAAAATTACGTGGAAATGTTTTGAATAAGGTAAATAATTCATAAATGACATAATTAGTATTACATGTAGCCAAAAAGCTATATTGTAAATTATATTAGCACTATCTGGATTCATAATAGTTGATAAAGCCATTGCTATTGGTCTAAATGCTGAGCTAGCATCAAGTTTTAAAGTAATTGATGCCGCATTTTCAAACATTAATGCAGTAACAATGAAGAAAATTGTCATTAATATAACACCAGCTTCAATTGCTTCGTGCTTGTCACGTTGCAATCTTTTTACTTTCATCACATATCTTCGATAAAGTGAAGCTATAACGCCAACAATTATGAGTGTAATAAATATATCTGTGAAAAAAGTAATAAATGAATTGATAGGGCCTAAGAAGTTAAAAAAGTTGTGAAAACCAAATCCGGTCATAACAGAATTTAAAGCTGCAAAAAGAAGGATCATAAATCCCCAAAATATCATTGCGTGTATAGGTCCAGCAGCTTTATCTCTTAAGATTTTCTTTTGGAAGATTGCTACACTTAATGTATGCAATAATCTTAGTGAAATGTTGTCAAATCTGTTATCAGGTTGGGCTAATTTAAGGTAGGATATAAATCTCAACATACTTTTAGTAAAGATTCCCACTGCAGTGAGAAACACGATAATGAATACTACGTTCTTTAAACCAAATTCCATAAATCATTTCCTTAATATACTTTTCAAATTTTTAAGAATTTAAATACTTAATTTATTATTCAATTTCAATTCTACAAAAATAACTAAAATATTAATTAGTAAAAATACAAATTATTCCTTTGTAGCTTGAACTTAAAAGATTCTTGAAAAAGTTTACTATATAATTTAAAAAAGAAAGTATTTTAAAACCATTAATATTATATTAAAGGACTACACCGCTGCACTTTAGCAAATGCTTTGACAAAAAATTAGAAACAAAACTTTTTTAATGTCAAATTTATTATATCGAATATTAAGAACTTTTTATTGTAATTGGTTTTATTTTATCACTTGGTGTGCCCCAAAGCTTTTATATTAAATGAGTTAGATACATAATAAATTGTCGAAATAAAATGGTATTCATAGTTATACGTTTAACTAATCAAGAAATATTTTGGAATTAAGTTTCTTTTTCAAGTACTTTGTTTTTACAAAAAAGTTAGATAAACATGATTACATCAATCGCAGATATGCCTACTTTGATACTTATTGATTTTCAGAAGGGTTTTGATAATATACTTTATTGGGGAGAAGAAAGAAACAATCCTAATGCTGAAGAAAATGCTAGTGAACTTTTAAAACTCTGGAGAGTTATGAAACTTCCAATCTTTCATGTTAAGCATTGTTCGACTAATCCAATTTCTTTGTTAAATGTAAACAATATTGGAAATGAATTTAAAGATTTACTTTCTCCAATTGATAACGAAATAATTATAAAAAAAAGCGTGAATAGTGCATTTATCGGAACTAATTTAAAGGACCAATTGGACAAAGCTAATATTACAAAGATTATAATAGTTGGTTTGACTACTGATCATTGTGTATCAACTACTACCAGAATGGCAGGGAATTTTGGATTTGAAACTTTAGTAGTTTCTGATGCAACTGCAACATTTAACAAAAAAGGTTTAGATGGACAGAATTATTCGGCTGAACTAATTCACCAAACAGCTCTTGCAAGTTTGAATGAAGAATTTGCTAGAGTTGTTAATACCAAATTTTTACAAACAATAATAAGATAAATATGTTCAATTTCCCAAAAGCAAAGCTAGGAGATGTAACTGCAATAACAATTACATCTGCAGATTTAGAAAAATCATTAAATTTTTATAAGCAGCTTGGCTTTTTAGAATTATATAGAGCTGATTTCCCTTTTCCTTGGATACAAATTTCAGATGGAGCATTGTTAATAATGTTAAGGCAAGACGAAAACCCATACATTGCATTGACATATTATGTAAAAGAATTGGAAAATGTGGTTAGTGAATTGAAGCAAGTTGGAATTGAAGCCAAACACCTGCCAACACCAAATCCAATGATTCAGCGGTACTTAATCTTAACTGATGAAGGACATAATATAACATTAGTAACTTTTGTTGAGGGTTTTTCCCAACCATTAGGTCCTACAATGTTGAATATGCAAGCTCAAGACTATTCCAATCCTGATAAATATGTAAATAAATCATGTGGGATGTTTGGCGAGTTTGCATTCCCAATTGACAATCTTGAAAATTCAATTGCATTTTGGGAAAAACTAGGTTTCAGGTCTTTATCTAAAAGAGTATCTCCATATCCTTGGGCTATACTATCAGATGGATTATCAATTGTAGGCTTGCATCAAACAAAAAGTTTTGTTAATCCAACTATTACATTTTTTGCATCTGATATGAAAGCTAAAATTGAAAAACTAAAAAATGATGGTTTGTTTGGGGATTCGGAAAATCGTGATACCAACAATGTAATAACTACTCCAGAACATCAAAACATTAATCTTTTTAAATTAGGAATGTAATTTGGCAAAGTATTTTGCTTTTAATAAATTCTTAAGTTAATATATAAATAATTTTCAAATGTAAAGATTTGTAAAGATTTTTTTGTATTTTTGTTTTCAATTAAAAATAAATTTAAAATCAAAATAGTTTAATTAAAATGAATGTTAGAAAGTTTAGTATATTATTTTTCTTAATAATAGCAATAGCAAGCATTTCCAATGCCGAAGAAGCCAAAGTAAGAGGTAATTTCCAATTTGAATCTCAATACTATAAGCAAGATTCTATAATTGGTGCTGCCAAAGTGCCAGAAGGGATGCTTTCACAAGGTTTTTTGAATATGATTTATACTCAAGGTGGTCTTGAAATTGGTGCTCGTTATGAAGCTTTTCTTAATCCACTATTAGGCTATCCACAAGAATTTAAAAATAGTGGTATGTTATACAGATACATTACTTATAGATCTCAAGATATAGACATAACTGGTGGAAGCTTTTATGAGCAATTTGGAAGTGGAATGATTTTTAGGGCTTATGAAGAAAGAGCTTTGGGTATTGACAATATGATAGATGGAATGAGAGCAAAGTTTAGACCAACACAAGGCATTGAAATGACTGCACTTTTTGGTAAACAAAGGCAATATTGGGGTCAAAGCGAAGGTGTAATTAGAGCTGGGGATATAAATATTAATGTAAATGACATTTATAAATCTTTATTACCTGATGATATTAATTTAACTATTGGTGGAAGTGCAGTAAGTAGATTCCAACAGGATTTGCAATCAACATATAATCTACCATTAAATGTTTTTGGTTATTCTACTAGAGCTGCATTAACTGGAAGCAATTTTAGTCTTGATATGGAATATGCTTTTAAAGAAAATGATCCAAATGCAACTAATAACTTTACATTTAATCCCGGAACTGGATTATTATTAAATGCTTCTTATTTTGAGAGCGGACTTAGTGCAAGTTTGAATTTTCACAGAGTAGATAATATGGACTTTCGTTCTTCAAGAGATGTGTTAGGCAACAAAGATAATTTGAATTATATCCCAGCAATAACTAGACAACATACTTATAGAGTTTTGACAAATTATGTATTTGCAACACAATTGAATGGAGAAATTGGTTTACAAGGAGAAATCAGTTACAAGCTACCAAAAGGTAGTACTTTAGGTGGAGATTATGGAACTAACTTAAATATTAATTTTTCTAGAGTAAATGCTTTAGATACTACCCATACACCTATTCCTAAAAATTCTACTTTAGACGAAGGATTTAAGTACAATTCACCTTTTTTGGGTATAGGGAAAAGAACTTATTTCCAAGATTTAAATATTGAAATTTCAAGGAAGCTTTCTGATAGTTATAAGAATACATTGACATTGGTTAATTTAGTATATGATAAGGATATTTTAGAAAATGGTGGAGCAAATAAAACAGGAAAAGTATTTGCAACTGGCTTGGTTTATGAAGGTTTGATTAAAATGAGTGACTTAACTGCTCTTAGGTTTGAGCTTCAACATCTTTGGTCTAAACAACAAAAAGAAGCTACAGATCCTGATGTAGCTAATGGTAATTGGATGTTTGGTCTGGCAGAGTTTTCATTTGCGCCACATTGGTTTTTAAGTGTTTATGACGAATATAATTATGGGAACAAATTTGTTGAAAAGCAAATTCATTATACTAATATCTCATCAGCATATTTAATTAATAGTACTAGAATTTCATTTAATTATGGTAAGCAAAGATCTGGTTTGATTTGTGTTGGTGGGGTATGCCGTCCTGTACCAGCATCTAATGGTTTGTATTTTGTAATTTCAAGTTCGTTTTAAAGGGAAATAATAAATGAAACAAATATTAATATTGATTCTTAGTTTAGTAACATTGTTTACTATTTCAAGTTGTGATAGAATTGACCCATATAATTCAAAAAAAGAGAAAACCATAGATACAAATTCTACAAATACTTTAAAGAAGAAAGTCTTATTAGTTGAATTTACAGGTTATAGATGTGGTCAATGTCCTCCAGCAGCAGAACTGGCTCATAAATATAAAGAAGAAAATAATGGAAAAGTTATATTGATGTCAGTTCATTCAGGTGGATTTGCCAAACCTTTAACAGCACATTTTGTAGATTTTCAAAATGCAGATGCTGATTTGCTTTATAATATTTGTTCAGCAACAAATAATCCAGCAGCAGCAGTAAATTTTAAAAAGTTTGCGGGTGGAAGTACTATAGTAACAGATTTTACTAAATCAAATTTGGATCCCAAAATATCAGATATTTTAAAAGAAGATGCGAATATATCTATTAATATGAAATTGACAAAAAACAATAACATAATTAATCTTGAAGTAAAATCAAAATATTTAGTTGCTTCGAGTAATTCTAATGAAAACTTAGTCGTTTATGTTGTAGAGGATAGTATAGTAAGCTGGCAGTTGGACTATAGGATAAGTACAAACAATTCTTGGTTAGATGAGTATGAACATAATAGTGTTTTGAGATCATCGTTAAATGGAGTTGTCGGTGAAAGTTTGGCAAGTGGTATAATAGCAAAAGATACTGAATTTATTAAAAACTACATATATAGTGCTGATGTTAGCAAAGTCAATTTAAACAAAATCAGATTTATAGCATGTGTACTCGACAAAACGACTTATGAAATTAAGCAAGTTGAAGAAATCAAGGTTTTGAAGTAAATTTATGTACTATATAAAATCACTAATTATTATTATTGGAACAATAATTTATGTTTCAATTGCACTTACTGCTTCAATGCTATTTGGAAATCAAACATTTGCTAGATTTGCAAGAAGCTGGAGCAAATTTTTAGTTTTAATAATTGGAATAAAAATTACAATCGAAGGACTTGAAAATCTAGATCCTAAAAGTAACTATGTTTTTATTTCCAATCATACAAGTATGACAGATATTCCTATCTTGTTATCAACTCTTAAATATGATGCTAGAATAATTTACAAAAAAGAATTAGAGAAGTTCCCAATTTTTGGTTTTGGGCTTAAAAAGTCATCATTTATTGGAATAGTGAGAGAAGAGCCAAGAAAAGCAATAGAGAGCATCAATAATGCTGTAAAGGCTATAAAGGCAGGCGCTTCAGTTATAGTTTTCCCTGAAGGCACTCGCTCTCAAGATGGTTCATTGGGGGAATTTAAGAAAGGTGCTTTTATGCTTGCATTTAGGTCTGGAAAAGATATAGTGCCAGTAACAATTCACAATGCATATAATATATTACCAAAAGGTAGTTCTAAATTCAAATCTGGTCCAGCCAAAATCCAAATAGGTAAACCAATCAAAGTGCCACCCAAAGCGAGTAAAAAAGAAGAAGAAGAATTGATAGCAGAATGCCAAAGAGTAGTATCTGAAAATTTAAATAACAAATAAATCAAAATATTGTTTTGATAATTCAAATTATCTTCTTAATTTTGTAATCTACTAAAATGCAGAATGGTTAGATAGCTCAGTTGGTAGAGCAAAGGACTGAAAATCCTTGTGTCGGGGGTTCAAATCCCTCTCTGACCACAATTACTAATGCTTAATTTCTTGATATATAAGAAGTTAAGCATTTTTAGTTTTGGAATTTCGGACACTATTCGGACACTTTTTTGATTTGATTTTAATGTATTCAAGTAAATTTAGTTGAATCTAATTGGAAAAACATATTTTTTACCCATTCAACATATCATAAACTATATTAAGTAATTTTTCAGATGTAAATGGTTTGTGCATAAAAACAATATTCACATCTTCTTCTATACTAGCATTTTGCATCAAGCCACTAACTGCTATTATTTTTGCTTCTGGATTCATTTTATGGATTGCTCTTATAGTTGAAGGTCCATCCATAAAAGGCATCATCATATCAGTAATAATTAAAGCTATCTCTTTACCGTTTTGAGCGTAGTTAGAACTTGATAACCAAAAATTTCTAAAGTTGACTGTGTGATTTGCAAAATAGAACTCTCATCATCAACAACTAAAATCAATTCTCCATTACCATAAGGAAGTAATTCTTTAGGTCTTTCTAATAGAACTTGTTCGCTTTCCTCTGCTGGTAAATAAACTCTAAAACTTGTGCCTTTACCTATTTCACTATAAACGTTTATTACCCCACCATGGCTTTTCACTATTGAATTAACAGTTGCCAATCCCAAACCTGTTCCCTTACCAAACTCTTTTGTAGTATAGAAAGGTTCGAATATCCTTTCAATCACCTCAGGAGGCATGCCTGAGCCGTTATCAATTACACTAAGAACTATATAGGGTCCAGTATTTACATCTTGATGAACTTTAGTAAATTGTTCGTCTAAATAAATATTTTCAACTTCAATTGTTATTTTACCACCATTGACCATTGCGTCCCTTGCATTTACACACAAATTAAGTAATGTCTGTTGGATTTGAGTGGAATCAGCAGAAATACTCCATAAGTTTTTAGCTACTTTCGTATTTATAGTGATCGATTTAGGAAACGTTTCTTTTACAATTTTTTCAACTTCGTTAACTAAATGTTTTAGTTGTGTCATTGTTCTTTCACCTTCAACTCCTCTGGCAAATGAAAGTACTTGTTTTACTAAATCAGAAGCTCTTTTTGCTCCTGAAGAAATAATTTCTAATATTTTATTTCCATCTTCATCATTATATTTTCTTTGCAAAAGATCAATTGACATCATAATCGGAGAAAGTATATTATTAAGATCATGAGCAATTCCACCAGCCAATGTGCCTATACTATCAATTCTTTGACTTCTAAGCATTTGTTTTTCTAATTGTTTCTTTTCTGTTACGTTAGTATTTATCACCAAAAATGAAATTGGATTTCCTTCTATATCTTTTACTAAAGACCAATGACTTTCAATTACTATTTCTTTGCCATTTTTAGATTCATGTACAATTTCTCCAACCCAAACACCAGTATTTAAAGTATGTTGTTTTGCTACTTCATGTATATCAAAGCAAGTATTATGACATAAGAGTTCTAATTGATTTTTGCCAATTGATTCTTCCCTTTTCCATCCGTAAATTTTCTCAGCTCCTTTATTCCAAAATGAAATTTCATCATTGAGTGATAAAGTTAAAATAGCATCTTTAGCTTTGTCAAGTAGTTCAGCTTGTTCCAACATTTTTTTGTCAGCGTACTTTCTTCCTGTTATATCTCTCAAAGCACAGATAACTACAGTTTCTTCGTCAATTTTAAAATGATTTAAGCTTATTTCGACTGGAATTTCATATCCGTTTTTCAACTTAGCATAGAGTTCCAAACCTACACCCATTTCTCTTAATTTAGGTGATGCAAAGAAGCTATTCATATTGCCAGAATGGTTTTGATGATAACGTTGAGGTATTAACATTTCAATACTACTATAAAGCAGTTCATTTTCAGTATATCCTAGCATTTTTGTTACTTGAGTGTTTGCTAAAATAATTTTGCCTTCTTTATTTACAACTATCATTGCGTCAGGAGTAGAATTTAAAAAGCCTTTAAACTTAGCTTCATTTTCCCTCAATTGGGATTCTACTTTTTTCAATGTACTAATATCAATAAAACTTGAAATCAACATCTCTTCATTATAAATTAAAATCTTTTTTATTGAAATAAGTGTTGTAAACTTTTGTTTTTTAAAAGTTTGCAATTCTAATTCATAATTAACTACAGTTTCTCCACCTAATACTTTATTGATGAGTAATTGCCTATCATTTTCAGAAGTATAAAAAATTAAAGTTTGTTTGCCATAATATTCATCCCTTTCTATTTCAAACATTTTCAAACATTTTGTATTTGCTTTTATAACTATCCCATCATTAATTGATGTTATAACTAATGCTATTGGAGCAAATTCAAAAATATTTTCTAAATTATGCTCACTTTCTTTTATAATATTTTGTCTCAAAACTCGATTAATAATATTTTTGCATATAAATGCTATAGATGTTGGTATATTTGAAATCATATCTCTAATAAGAAATGCATTCATTTCAATTGGTATTTCATTTTTTGATTTATATGTTGTAAAATGTAATTCTCCTTTCCACATTCCCTGTTGAATTATTGAAGTTAACATTTCATTCTTAAATTGTATTAAATGATCATTATTAAAAAGAAATGTTATATTTTTACTTCTTACTTCATGCGGTTGTAATTCTAAAATTTCCTTACCATAAGTATTTAAATATTCTAAATTCCCATTCAAACTTGAAATTGCAATTATATCAGTACTATTTTCTACCAGACTTAATAGTTTCTTTTGCTCCTTTTCTGCATTTTTTCTTTTTGTTATGTCTATAATAAAACCATTAAATTCATGAGGTAAATTGTTTATATATTCTATTTTACCATTCATCATAACCCAAATTGGCAAACCATCTTTTCTCTGAAATTGGACTTCGATATCTTCAGCAAAACCTTTTGAAATATGTTCTTTAATTACTGTTTCTCTTTTCTCTTTTTCAAAATAAATATCATTCATATTTAATTTTAGTATCTCATCAACAGATTCATAACCTAATATTTTAATAAATGAACTATTTACATTTAAAATTTTTCCATCTCTATTTGATTTGAAAATACCTATTGGAGAAGTTTCAAAAAGATTAGTATACTTGTTCTCAGTTTCTTCTAATTCTTTTTTCAATAAATATTGCTCTGTTACATCTTGATTAGTACCAACCGATCTAATTGGGTCACCATTTCCATTATAAAAATGTTCACAAATTCCATCTATATATTTAATACGTCCATCATTATAAAGCAATCTTTGAGTTATGTTATAAGAAGTTTTGTTTTTTAAAGATTCATAAAAAGCATTATTAACTAATTCCCTATCTTCAGGATGAACTAGTGCTAAAAAAGCATCATAAGATGGTGAAAATTCTGTTTGATTTATTTCAAAAAGTATATAAGTTTCTTTAGACCAAATTAGTTCTTCAGTTATTATATTATATTCCCAACTACCTATTTTAGTAATTGATTGAGCTTCTTCTAATTGTTGCTGCAATAATTCATTATTTAGTAAAATTGATTTGTTTTTTGTAATATCTTGAGTAGTGCCTATAGACCTTATTGGTTTATCTAATTCATCATAAAATGTTTCACAGATTTCATTTATATATTTGATTCTTCCATCTGGAAATAACAGTCTATGTTCAATATTATAAGGAGTTTTATTTGCGACTGAATTTATATATGCTTTGTTGACAAAATCTCTATCTTCAGGATGTACTAGGTCTAAGAAGGCTTCGTAAGAAGCAACAAATTTATTTGGATTAATCTCAAAAATATTGTAATTTTCTTTTGACCACATTAATTCATTTTTTATTAAATCTAGTTCCCAGCTACCAATTTTAGATATTGATTGTGCTTCTTCAAGCTGATTAAGTAGTTTAGTGTTTTCAATTTCTATTAATTTTTGTTTAGTTCGATCAAAAGCAATTCCTAAAATACTTGTACAGATATTATTCTCATTAAAATATGGTTTTATTTGAACTTCAGCATATTTTATTCCTGAAGGATATTCAGAAACTTCCTCCCAAATTACTTTTGATTTTGTATTAATAGATTCTTCATATTTTGTTAATACAACATCTAAAGAAGGCTGTGGAATAACTTCCTTAACATTTTTACCTAAAACTTGAGATACTATTAAACCAGTAGCTTCATAAAATGAACTATTTACTTCAACAAACCTAAAATTTAAACTATCATTTTTATGTTCAACAGCTAAATGAAACAAAATTTCTGGTACATTGTCATATATATCTAACAATTTATCTTCATCAAATTTAATTATATTGTCTACATTTTTGAATTTTGTTATGTCAGACGCAATTCCAACAAATTCTGATATTTTTCCATTTTCAAATTCAGGTGTAATTTTATTTTCAATCCAAAGGTAGCTATCTGAATTTTTTGGTTTAATTCTAAAAATAGATTTACAAATTTCTTTATTTTCAAAAATTAAATTTTGATTAGTAATAAATTCATTCCAATCATCAGGGTGTATTTTGTTTTTTAAAAGTTCTTTGTTATTGAAAAACTCTTGGGCTTTATACCCAAGAGTTTTTTCGAATTGTGAATTGCAATATACTAATTCATAATTTAGATTTTCATCTACTTTTATAGAATATACAATTGCTTGAATATTATCTAACACATTTTCAATTTCTAATTTCATATTACACTTAAATTATTACAAAAAAATAAACCCTAATAACCAGAAGTCAAATGTAAACCATTACGATGTTTAGTTGCAAAATGTTCTTTTGGATGATGTAAACTATTCAATATTTTTGAATTACCATTCATATTATTATAATTTTCTTCAATATTAAATTGACTAACCACGCTCTTTAAATGTTCAGTTAGTTTTGTAAGTTCGTCCGATGCCTGAGCAATTTCTTCAATTCGTTGAGTGGATTCGCCAGTTACTCTCGATATTGAAATTACATTTTTTGCAATTTGCTCACTTGTAGCCGCTTGTTGTTCGCTTGAGATTACTATTTGATTGATCATATCGAGCACTTCTTGTGAACTTGATACTACTTGATGCAAAGATTCTCCAGCCTGATCTGCTAAGTTAATTCCATTTTGTACCTCAAGAGATCCAGTATTCATTGCCAAAACAGCGCCTTCTGTTTCTTTTTGAATACCTTTTATCATATCAGCAATTTGTTTAGTAGCAGCAGTAGTACGTTCAGCAAGTTTTCTTACTTCATCAGCCACAACTGCGAACCCCCTACCTTGTTCTCCTGCTCTCGCAGCTTCAATTGCAGCGTTTAAAGCAAGCAAATTAGTTTGGTCTGCAATATCATCAATTACTGATATAATTTCTCCAATTTGTTGACTACTTTCACCTAGTTTTTGAATATTGCTTGCTGAATTCATTACAACTGTAGCTATATCTCTCATTTTAGTTATAGTTTGTTCTACTACTTTTCCACCATCTCTAGCAATATCACCATTCCTTTGAGCCACTTCTGCGGTTCTACCAGCACTAAATGAGCTTTCTGTTACTGTACGAGACATTTCTTCTACAGCACCTGCTACTTCATCAGTTTGAGAAGATTGTTCTTGTGAAGCAGAAGTTAAGCTACTTGCATTTGTAGCCATCTGATATGCAGAGCTTGAAGTTTGTTCTACGCTTTCTGCAATTTGCCTAACTAAATTAGATAATGAATTGGTAAGTTCATTAATACTTGAAATTAAGTCATCTTGTTTAGATCTTGGTGTTAATTTTACACTCAAATCACCATTTGCAATTTGTTGGAATGAGTTGATTATATGTATATTTGTTTCAATCAAATTGTTTATATTTACTTTTATTTCATTGAAATCACCTTTGTATTCTTCTTCAATTCTGTTTGGCAAGTCACCTTTACTTATTCTATCAATATACTCAGCTGTTACATTAATTGGTTTTATTAATGATTCAAGCATTTCATTTATTCCATTAGCCAATCCTTTCCAATCACCTTGATATTTTGAAGTATCATTTCTTAAGTCTAACTTACCATTTTTTATTTGTTCAATTATCAATTCCATATCATCACCAAAAGTCATTAAGTTTTGTTGTACTTTATTTAAGATATTATTTATGAAAATCTTTTTACCAGGCAATATATCCATTTTTGCATCAAAATTTCCATTACCATATTCTTCCACTACAGCCATTGCTCTTTTCTTCACATCAATATGCGACTTAACCATTTGGTTTACACCTATAGCCATTTCTTTCCAAGAACCTTCAAATTTTGAATCGTTTACAAATACATCAATTTCTCCTAAATCATGTTGAACAGACATATTATTCATTTCAGAAATAAAAGTATTTAAGTTATCTTGAATTTTATTTAGAGTATTATTTATAAATATTTTTTTACCAGGTAATATTTCCATATTAGCATTAAAATTACCATTACCATATTCAGCCACAACTGCCATAGCTTTTTTCTTAACTTCTATATGAGAAAGTACCATTAAATTTAAACCAACTGCCATTTCTTGATAACAACCATTAAATTGTTTTTCGTGCATTACTATATCAATTTCGCCAAGTTCATGTTGTTTGGACATATTATCCATATCTTTTACAAAGCTATCTAAACTATCAATTAATTGATTAAGATTATGTTTGATTTCATTAAAATCACCTTTATATTCATCAACAATTTTAGGTGGTAAGTCACCCTTACTTATTCTATCAACATATTCAGCAGTCACATTAATTGGTTTGACAAATGCATCAATCAAACTATTTGTACTAGTGACTATTTGTCTAAAATCAACACTAACATTGTTTACATTTCCTCTGGCATCTAATTTACCATTTACAATTGATTGAGTTATGCTTTCAAGCAGTTCACGAATTTTATTTAATCCAGAATTGATGTTTCTCGAAACAAAAAAAGCAATTAGTATTGTAATCAAAGTCATACCACCAGCCATACTTGCTATTAATATAGAGCTATCAGCAACAGCTTTATCCACCTCTGCTAAATTCATTTTAATTTCAAAAGCTCCGTGTACTTCGCCAACCTTCCAGCCTTCCATCATAGTACCTGTTACATCTTTTCCATCAGTTCTACCCCAATATTCTTTTGACTTTGCAGGATCGCCATGGCAAGTCATACACTCTTCAGTTAAAACTACTGGTCTGAAATATCTTACACTATTTAATGATTTGTCAATTTCCCAAAATTCTTTTACATCAGGAGAACTAAATTTAGCTAATACTGTCTTTTCATAGTCATCAGGTTGATTGTCAGGATTTCTAGGACTATTTTTAGGAACTTTCATCGTAAATCCCAATTCTTTTGATTTTTTTGAAGCAACTTGCATTGCCGAAAAAATTGGAACAGTATAAAGTAAATCCTTAAGCTCTGGAATATTAGCACCAGGTTGAAACACTTTGTGTTTTGCTTGATCTGCAGTATATTCTCTTGCAGACTCAGCAGATAATACTACTGCTCGTGCTTTTCCAACTAAAGCATCAACTTGTGATTGCTTGTAAAGATTAGAAAAGTAAAAATATAGCGATAGACCACCAATTAAGCCTATTACAGCTATTGGAATTACAATCTTATTACTAATTTTAATATTATTTAAGTTAATCATAAAAATCCTTTATTATTAATGACAAATCATATTTAATTTTTAAATTATTGCTTTTTTAAATGATATATAAAAAGAAGAACCTATACCAAAAATGCTCTCAGCCCAAATTTTCCCTCTGTTTCTATTTACGAGTTCTTTACAAAGTCTTAATCCAATTCCTAAACCTTTTTCTTTAGATGTGCCTTCTTTCGACTGAGTTGAATCCCTATTCATTACAGATTCAGCATATTCATCACTCATTCCCACTCCAAAATCCTGAATACAAATAGTTACAAAATTTTGATCTTCAAAATCTTCAAATGCTGAAATAATTATTTTACTATGTGCATTACTAAATTTTATAGCATTAGATAGTAAGTTTCTTATAATTGAATCAATAGAATGTTTATCAGCATTTATTTGAATATTATTTTCAATTTTGATTTCAATAGTAATCTCTTTCTGTTTTAAATTAATTTTAAGCAAATCAATATTGCTATTTACTATTTCATTAATGTCTAATAGCTCAAAATTTAGATTTTTTTCATTTTTTTTCATTTTTGACCATTCAATCATATTACTTAATAGTTCATATACCTGTTTTGAAGAAATATTAATATCTTTAAAACACTCTTTATAATCATCAGTTTTAAAATTTGTGTCTTCATGACAAACATAGTTTGTTAAAGAAACAATTCCACTTATCGGAGACATTAAGTCGTGAGATAAAATAGAAAACAATAAATCTTTAGCTTTAATTTCTTCTGTAAGCTGATTATTTTGGATTTTTAAATCATTGTAAAAATGATTATTATCGACGTATTCTAAATCATTGTATGAATGATTGTTATTGGATAAGTTATGATTATTCATTTTGATACTAACTAAATATTGATTTTTTATTAATTATTTATATTGATAAACTCAATATCCGTACCAAAGTGTTAACACACTGAAAATACTATAGTTAAGCATTTGTGGCACTTAAAATATTAAACGATATTTCGTCTTTAGACTATAATGGTGCGAAATTTCGGACTTAAAACCTTATTTAAATTATCGATTAATTTTTGATTTACTTAGAAAATGATTATTTTTGTATGTAATATTGTTACAAAATTATTAATGAACTATATTGAAGCAAGTTTTATCAAAGATAGAATCTGAAAGCATTATTAATATAAGCTCAGAAATTTCAAAAGTACTTAATATTAGTGATTTACTAGAACTATTGATTAAAGTCATAAACCCAATTATATTAGCATAATAAATTTAGAGCCTTATTCTATTTTAAATTTTTCTCATAAAAATTATAAAAATGAAGCAATTAATATTGTTTCAAGTATATCATTTCCCGTAACTAATTCAATTCTTGAATTAGCTTTTCAGAGTAGATTCCCATTAAATTTAAAGTACAAAGATATACTTAAAAAAAGTGAATTTTATTGGGAAATTAGTATTTTAAATTTCAAAGGTATTAAAGAAATTCTATCCATTCAACTTCAATGTGATAATAGAAACATTGGGGTAATAACATTTGTTTCAAAAGTTGAAAATGTACTTTCTAATTTAAGTAAAGAATTCCTATTAAATTTAAGTAGTATTTGTGTACTTCCAATTTATAATTTAATAATTAAAAATGAAAGTAATCAAAGAGAAAACGATAAAAATTCCCTTTTGGAATTTAGTTCAATTATTTCAAATATTAGAAATATTGAAGAATTATTTAGTTTAATAAACGATAAAATAAAACCACTATTTGGATTCAATGAGTTTTTTAGTTTTTTTATTTATGTTAAAACTAATAATATGTTTAATGTTAGATCTAATCCATCAATTAAAAATCCTAATAATTATCTAAAAAGTGAAATTAAAGTAGAGGGTATTTTTAGTGATTTTTCAAAATGGGATGATGCTTTTATTTTAGAAGATTCTTGGAAGTATTCAGATAAAACAAATAATTTAGATGAAATGCTTAGTGAAATGTGGGATACATTTGGTTTTAGATATTCAATTTCATACTTATTAAATAATTTTGATGAAGTTTTAGGAATTTTTAATGTAAATTATAACGAACCTGTGAATTTGAGTATTAGAGAAAAGATATTATTCAAAGCAATATCAGAACAACTTGGCTCAGCTTTATCAAACATATTAGCTATTGAAAATTTGGAACAAAAAGAAAAAGAGAAAGAATTATTACTTTCAATAAGTGAAAAGCTTGTAAATATAAGAAACTTTGAAGAATTGTTTGAATTTTTAAAAATAAATTTGGTTAAATATTTTGGATTGAACAAAATAATAAATATATGCCTTTTTGATGATGACTTAGTTTATTATAAAAAAACTTTTAGCTCTATTAAATTAAATATTTCAAATGAAAGTAATAATGTACTAATTGAATCTAATGAAATATATAAATTCTTACTCTTATCATCTAAACCTATAGTTTTTGGAATAGAAGATTTTAAATACAAGTTATCAAACAATTTAGTTGAACTTGAAGAGATATTAAGTTACGATACAAAATATTATATTGGCAATACTTTAAAAGTTGGTAATAAAAAACTTGGAATTATTGAAATTTTAATAAAAGATGAATACGTTGATATTAAATTATTTAAATTGTTTCAGTCGATTTCAGAACAAATTGCGGTTTCAATAGCACATATCTTAGCAAATGATGCAATGATTCAAATAAACAATTTGCTAATAAACCAAAATAGCTATTTACTTGAAGAAGTAGATCAGAACTATAATTTTGAAGAATTAATTGGTGAAAGCCAATCAGCTAGAAAAATTTATCAACAAATAAACCAAGTAGCCAAGAATGATACATCGGTTTTGATACTAGGTGAAACTGGCACTGGAAAAGAACTTGTTGCTAGAGCAATACCAGCTATATTCATAAAAATTCCACCCGCGCAGATAAACCATTCGTAGCGATTAACTGTGCTTCTCTTCCAGATCAACTTATTGAAAGTGAACTATTCGGACATGAAAAAGGAGCTTTTACTGGAGCTTTTGAAAAAAGAATTGGTAAATTTGAAATAGCTAATGGAAGTAGTATTTTACTCGATGAAATTGGTGAACTTAGTTTAGAAGTACAAGCTAAACTCTTAAGAGTACTTCAAGAAAGAGAATTAGAAAGAATAGGAAGTAATAGAACAATTAAAATAGACATAAGAATTATTGCTTCTACAAATAGAAACTTATTAGATGATGTCAAAAATGGTAAATTTAGAAGTGATTTATATTATAGATTAAATATTTTCCCTATTATTTTACCCCCATTAAGAGAGAGGAAAGACGATCTACCTAGCTTAACAAAACATTTTATTCAAAAATTTAATTTTAAACTTGGGAAAAAAGTAATTGGAGTTTCTACAGAGGTTGCTAAAGAAATCTTAGATTACAATTGGCCTGGTAATATTAGGGAATTGGAACATACAATTGAACGTGCTGTAATTCTATGTTCTACAAATTTCATTACGGACTTAGGATTTAATGTGATTTCATCACAAAAACAAACAAACAAGTCCACTAAATTTATAATCAAGCCATTGAATGATCATGAGCGTGAATATATTTTAAAAGTATTAAAAGAATGTGGTGGCAAGGTAAAAGGAAGTAATGGAGCAGCTGCTCTTTTAGGACTTCCACCAACCACTTTAACTTCTAAAATGCAAAAATTAGGAATAAAGAAGGGACATATTCAAGGATAAAAATTTTTGTTTATTTTCAAATTAATATCTTAGATCTCAAACACTTTCAAGCAATGAAATAACTTCTTTGAAGTCATTAGGCAAATCACATTCAATAGCTACTCTTTCATTACTAACAGGATGAATAAAGCTAAGTTTTCTTGCATGTAGCATCTGTCTGGTAGCTATTTTCAGAACATCGAAAGCTAATTTTTTAAGTTGAGGGATGCTACCACTATATAGGGTTTTATCACCACCATAAGTAGTATCACCTAATACTGGATGTTTTTTTGAACTCAGATGTACTCTTATTTGATGAGTTCTTCCAGTGCGAAGTTTTAGTTTTAAAAGAGTTGCAAAGTCAAATCTATTTATTACCCAAAAATCAGTAACAGCATGTTTACCACCTTTTTTGACTATAGCAAATTTTTTTCTATCCATCGAAGAACGACCAATATCCCCAATTATAGTTCCGCTTTCTTCTTTTAACTTACCCCATGCAATAGCATTGTATTCTCTTGAAATTGTTCTATCATTAAATTGCTTTTGCAATTTAGCGTGCATTTCAGGACTTTTAGCAATGATTAGCAAGCCAGAAGTATCTTTATCCAATCTATGAACAATACCAGGTCTTACCTCAGCACTTGCGTATATAACACCCTCGTTTGGTTCTTCATCCTCGTCATCATAATCAATTTTAATTGCATCTCTCATTCCCATGTAATATATTAGTGCATTTACTAAAGTACCATATCTATTGCCAACACCTGGATGAGTAACCATACCAGCAGGTTTATTGACAACCAAAAGATATTCATCTTCATAGCATATTTCAAGAGGAATATTTTGTGGAATAAGTTCAATTGGAGGTGATTTCAAAATATGGCAAACTATCAAATCATTTGGTTTGATTTTTCTACTAGCTTTAGTTTCTATTTTACCATTTATATAAAGCCTATTTTCATCAATAGCTTTTTGAACTTTAGAGCGAGTGGCATTTTGAATTGACCTTGTTAAAAAACTATCTATTCTTTCAGATGCTTGACCTGAAGAAATTTTAAATTCAAGAATTTTCTCTACTAAATCGGGATGATAATCTAATTCAGATTCAATTGGTACTATTAGTTTATGGTGTTTCATTTATTTTTTCAGTTGTTAAATCATCAGAAAGTAAGCTTTCTGATTTTTCTACTTCAGTTTCACCATTAATTTGTTTTTTCATAAATACATCAGAAAATTCTGGTAAGTATTTATTAAAAATTAATATCAAACAAACACCAATTGTAACACAAGAGTCGGCAACATTAAATACAGGGAAATGAGTGTAGTAAGCACCAAAGAACTTTATATCAGGTATATCAACTTGAATAAAATCAACTACTTTACCATAAAACAATGGTCCATCTTTGAAAATCACTCCATAAAATACTCTATCAATCAAATTCCCAGTTGCACCTGCAAAAATAAACATAAATGCAATTCTAATTGGTTTTGAAAACCCATTCAATTTAACAAGTAAGTAAACCAAACCAATTGCAGCAATAACAGAGAACAAACTCAAGAATATTTTCCCAGCACCAAACTCTATCCCAAAAGCCATTCCAGGATTTTCGATATATGTAATTCGAATCATCTCTTTATAAAATGGAATGCTTTCTCCATAAAACATACCAAAATGTTCGATTCCAAAGAAGTTAAATCCTTTGATATAAAGCTTACTTGCCTGATCTAATAGAATTAGCAAAAATGCAAAAGGGATTACAAAGCGATTGAAGTTATCTTTTATTCTTTTGTTCATTTTAGGTTAATAAAAAAAGCTGATTAATGAAATGCTATGCAAATCAAAAAACAGCTTTTAATTTGGAAATACTAATTAAGATAAAGCTGCACTACCACGAGCTTCAATTTTGTCAATACCATCATCAGGACATTTCTGATGAATTTTATAAGCAGCAGATAATGTAGTTACTGGAACAGCCATTAACCTTTCTTTTGCAATCAAGCATCCACAAACCCTACAGATACCATAAGTTTTGTCTTTGATTCTATGTAAAGCTTCTTCAAGCTTTTTCAAATACTCGTGAATTCTTTGAATTTGAGCATAAGTTTTTTCTTTCTCAGCAGCTTCAGAGCCTTGCTCTGCCATGTGCATAGAGTAAATCATACTTTCTTCTGCCGCATCAAAATTTGTCAAATCTTCAAGTCTTTCTTTAAGCATTTGAAGTTCTTCAACAGATTCTTTTTTAGAATCTATAATAAATTGTTTGAAAAAATCTAAGTCTTCATCAGAAAATCTTACATTTGGCATTGTAACTGTTTCAACAGCTACTTCTTCAACTACTTCTACTTTTGTCTTTTTCATATTCTAATCAAAATTTTAAATTCATTTATTTGTTTGTTGCAATAATAGAAACTAAATACTTATTAATCTAAAAATTATTTTACACATTTCAAAATTTAATTAACTTTTTCAATATTTAACCAAACTTCCGTCTCAAAAATCTCTAATTTGTTTGAATTTGTTTCATTTGTGATTAATTTAATATCAATTGCTAAAGTTTCACTTTTAACATATTCTGCTTTTGCATTAATTGCTTTGGTTATTTCTTCATTTGCTTTAAAAGCAATACTTATTCTATCTGTTACTTCATATCCACTATCTTTTCTTAGATTTTGAACTCTATTAACAAATTCCCTTGCAGTACCTTCCATCAATAACTCAGGAGTAATATGAGTATCTAAAGCAACAGTTACCCCGCCATCAGTTGCTACAAGCCATCCTTCAATATCTTCGCTTGTAATTTCAATATCATCAATTGAAATCGATACAAGCTCATTTTCAATATTAGCTTCAATTAAGTTCCCTTTTTCAAGCTTGACGATCATGTCATTATTAAATGTCTTTATATAATCAGCAACTTTGTTTGTAATTTTACCGAACTTCTTACCTATTACTTTAAAGTTCCCTTTTGCAGATCGTCTTACTATTTCTGAAGTATCTTCTGAAACAAACTCAATTACTTTTATATTTAATTCTTCCTTTATTACATCTTCCAAAGATTGAATATCACGTCTTTCTTGTGGGTTCATTACAGGTACTAGGATTCTTTGAAGTGGCTGTCTTGTGCGAATCTTAGATTTTTCTCTCAATGATCTTGCAAGAATTACTATCTTTTCAGCCAAAGCCATTTTAGTCTCTAAAGATAAATCAATAACATTTTCGTTAGCTATCGGGAAATCAAGTAAATGAATAGAAACTGGAGCACCTTCAAGTTTTAGTCTTTGATATAAAAAGTCAGATATAAATGGTGAAGTTGAAGCAATCAAAGAACATAAGCTAAGAAGCACGCTATGCAAAGTTTGATATGCAGCGATTTTATCTGTATCTTTTTCTCCTTTCCAAAATCTTCTTCTATTCCTACGGATATACCAATTTGACAAATCATCTATTACAAAGTTTTGAATTTCTCTTTGTGCCTTGGTTAATTCATAATCATCCATTAGATTAATATAATCTTTGATTAAAGAATTACATCTTGAAATTATCCATCTATCTATCTCAGGTCTATTCTCAACAGGAACCAATTCATCGCTTCCATCAAATCCATCAATATTTGAATATAATGAAAAGAATGAATATGTATTTGTAAGTGAACGGAAGAAATCAGATATAACTGTTTTCAAGATATCACTTTCATCAAATTTAGTAGTTTTCCAAGGTGGATTATTTATAAACAAATACCATCTAACTGCATCAGCACCAAGACGGTTCATAATGTCAAAAGGGTCAACCGAATTACCTAATCTTTTAGACATTTTAACACCATTTTTATCTAATATAAGTTCATTCACAACTATATTTTTATATGCTGGCTTATTGAAAAGAGCAGTTGATATATTGTGAAGAGTGTAGAACCAAACACGAGTTTGGTCAATTCCTTCAGCAATGAAATCAGCAGGGAATGATTTGTCAAATATATCTTTGTTTTCAAATGGATAATGAAATTGTGCAAATGGCATAGCACCAGAATCAAACCAAGCATCAATTACTTCGTGTACTCTTCGATATGTTTTACCATTTTTTTCAAATATTACATTATCTACAAATGGTCTATGCAAATCAATTTCTTTACCACATTCATTAACTGGTACTTTAGTACCATCTGGATTGACATACAAACCAGTTCTAAGCTCTGCAATAGAACCAACAGCAAAAATATCAGTCTTGTCGTCTTCAGCTACCCATAATGGAAGTGGAGTTCCCCAAAACCTATCTCTCGAAAGCGACCACTCTTTTACTTCTTCAAGCCAATTGCCAAATCTTCCAGATCCGATTTCTTTAGGTTGCCAATTAATATCTTTATTGATACTAATCATTTGTTCTTTATATTCTGGAGATTTGATAAACCAAGATTCACGAGCATAATACATTAATGGGTTGCCAGTTCTCCAGCAATGTGGGTAACTATGCACATAATCATTTGTATTACGATAAATTTTGTCACTATGTTTAAGTGCTATTATCACATCTTTGTCCACACCTTCTTCGGTATGATCTTCATAAGTAAAGTTCTTAATTGCTCTACCTGCAAATGGACCTAATATTTCAGTTAAGTGACCATTGGGTGAAACTGGTTGCAAAAATGGGAGTTTGTGAGTTTTAGACATTCTGTAATCATCTTCACCAAATGCTGGTGCAAGGTGAACAATTCCAGATCCATCGGAAGTAGAAACAAAATCGCCAGCAAGAACTGTTAAAGCATTTGGAAATTCTACTTTATCAATAAAGCAATAATCAAACATTTGTTCGTATTCGGTACCAACAAGTTCTTTACCCACAAATTCTTCAATTATTTCATAAGTGCCATCAAGCACTGACAATCTTGCTTTTGCTAAAATCAAACGATTACTTAGCTCTTCTTCTTTTGTTTTTCTTTTGTTTTCAACTAATACATATTCTATTTCTTCGCCACAAGCAAGTGCCACGTTGGAAAATAAAGTCCAAGGAGTAGTAGTCCAAACTAATATTTCAGCTCCATGAAAAGAAGCTTTTTTTGAATTAGTAACTTTAAGTTTCAAGTAGCAATTTGGATCTCTAACATCTTTATAGCCTTGTGAAACTTCGTGGCTACTAAGAGGAGTTTCGATAGTAGGAGATTGTGGAACTACTTTAAATCCTCTATAAATCAATCCCTTATCAAAAAATTCTTTTAATGCCCACCAAACCGATTCAACATAATCATTGGTACATGTGATATATGCTGTATCCATATCCACCCAATAACCCATTCTACGAGTTAGAGTTCGCCAACCATCATCCATTTCAATATTTCTATACACAAATTCTTTGCAAGCAGCATTAAATTCTTCTATTCCAAAATCTATAATATGAGATTTGTCTTTTATGCCAAGTTCTTTTTCTACTTGAATTTCTACTGGCAACCCATGTGTATCCCAGCCAGCTTGTCTGCGTACATAGTAACCACGAAGTGATTTGTATCTACAAATTGTATCTTTGATAGTACGAGCCATCATGTGATGAATACCCGGCTTACCGTTGACAGTGGGAGGTCCTTCGTAAAAAGTGAAGTAAGGAGCATTTTCTCTTTGTTCTAAAGATTTCTCAAAAACGTTATTTTCTTCCCACAATTTTAGTATTTCTTCTTCTAAATTAGGGTAAGATAATTTCTCTGGTAACTGCTTAAACATTGTAATATATTATTATTTTAATTGAAAATAGTATAACTTACAAAATTAATATATTTTAAGCAAATAACCATATTAAACTTGATATTTGCTTGTAATATACTTTTTACAAAGCAAGATTTGGTTTAGTAGGAGTTAAGTTTGCTTAACCCCTACTATTATATAAATTAGATAAAGTTTCAAATAAAAACAGTTCCAGCTTGGCTCAAACAAATCAAAATACAGTTAAATTAATTTAGGCCAACTAAAAAACCAAAAAAACACTAAATCACTGCAAAAATTGAAATGAAAGAGTTTGAGTAACTTATTGAAAAATATAATGTTAAGCTGAGTTTGATAAAAATATTTTTATCAAAAAAATCGTTTCTAAATTTGACTAAAAACGAACTTTGGAAAACTTATTTGGAAAATTTTTCCAAATTTTTCCAAAAACCAGTTGTTTTTGTTGTTCAATTTACTAATTAAATTAATTTTTTTACATTTAATTCTAATATTTTTGTAACATTTTTTGTTTTTTGATGTTATTAATAAATTCTAGGAATGTTTTTAATTAATTTATCTTCAGAGCTGTTATGAAACAAATCTACTTCGTAATTTTATTACTTATATTAAGTTTACAAATTCAAGCCCAACCTTGGATGCAAGCTCCATATTTGGAAATAAATTCTGCAAAAGATAGTGCAAAGCTAACTAATTTTTACGAGATCCAAAAAGCATTTCAACAATATGAAGCTGAGCAAATTGCAAAAAATACTTTACCACTTTCTGATGATGAGATAAGTGGAAAGAAGAACATAAAAACTTTCCCCGGATATAAACAATTCAAACGTTGGGAAAATTATATGGAAGCAAGGGTTTATCCAAGTGGTGATATAACTATTCCGTCTCGTAAATATGAAGAGTTTCAAAAATATTTAAATTCAAAAAACTTTGAAAAAAACTCAAATAATGCAATCCAAAAGAAAAGCGATATAACATCCACTTTTTCAGGTAATTGGACTGCTATTGGACCTACAGGGACTACAATACACGGTGATTATGGAGGGAGTGCAAGAATAAATTTCTTAAGATTTGACCCAACAAATAGTAATATAATGTACATAGGCTCACCAAGTGGTGGACTTTGGAAAACTACAAATGGTGGAGCAAATTGGACTACCAATACTGATCAACTCGCATTAGTTGGGTGTTCTGATGTTGCTGTTAACCCAAAAAACACAAATATTATGTATTTAGCAACTGGTGATGGTAATGGCAATGGCTCTCAATTAACTGTTGCTTCAATTGGCGTTCTAAAATCCACAGATGGTGGAAGCAATTGGGGTGGAAATACAATGAATTGGTCAGTAAGTTCTGGACGATATATGTATAAACTTTTAATTAACCCCGATCATCCAGATACAGTTTTTGTAGCAACAAGTTTAGGACTTTATAGAACAACAAATGCAGGTACAAATTGGGTTTCAGTTCAAGGTGGAGCTATCTTTACAGATGTTGAATTTAAACCGGGAAATCCCAAAATAGTATATGCAACATCGGGAGTATATTCAACCGGTACTTTTTATAAATCAACAGATGGTGGAGCAACTTTTTCAATAATTACTTCAGGCTTACCTTTAAGTTCTGCAGTTGCAAGGTTAGAAATTGCCATAACTCCTGCAGATACAAATTATGTTTATGTTTTGGGAGTGAAAAAAAATACTTGGGATTTTGAAGGCATATATAGATCTACAGATGGTGGTGATAATTTTTCAGTAAGAGCTAATACACCAAATATTCTTTTTGGATCACCAAGTTCACAAGCTTGGTACAATATTGCAATTGCTGTTTCACCCATACATAAAGATACTTTAATTGTAGGTGGTACTGACTCTTGGAAAAGTGTTGATGGTGGATTAAATTGGAGCAAACATTCAACAAATACTGGTACTGGTGCACCCTATATTCATTCTGATTTTCATTCTATCGAATATTTACCTAATTCCGATGATACTTATTTTTGTGGAACAGATGGTGGACTTCATAAAACAACAGACAGAGGTGCTACTTTTAATTATCTCAACGAAGGATTACAAATTGCTCAGATGTATAAGCTTGGTACTTCAGAACTAAACCCAAATATTATTGTTACAGGTCATCAAGATATGGGTACTTTTAGATACAATAAAACTAAATGGGAATTATTTACATTAAATACTGGCGATGGAATGGAGTGTGTTTATGAGAGAGATAATGACTCAGTAATTTATTTAGCTTCTTATAATGGAAGAGTAATAAAAGCATACAATAATTATCCTTTATTCAATGTTATATGTACAAACAATGGTTCAGGAGTTAATGCTGCAGGTAGTTGGATAACTCCTATAGTAATGAACCCAAAAGTTCAATCAACTTTATTAATTGGTAAAGCACAGATTTGGAGAACTACAAATAGTGGAACAAGTTTCTCTCAAGTAGGAGATGTAACTGGTGGATCTACATATATAATTGCTCTTGCTTACGCTCCATCGGATTCTAATTATATTTATGCTGCAAAAAACAACAAAGTATTTATTTCTAGTAATGGAAATTCATTCACAGATAGGACTTCAGGATTGCCAGCAAGTAATCAAATTACATCAATTGCAGTTAGTAACTCAGATCCTAAAAGAGCTTGGATAACATACTCTGGTTATAGTACTGATAAAGTTTGGAAAACAACAGATGCTGGTCTGACTTGGTCAAATAATTCTACAGGTTTACCGAATATTCCTGTTAACTGTATAGTATATAATAATAACACCAATAATGAACTCTATGTTGGAACTGATGTGGGAGTTTATAAATTCAATGATACATTAACTTCTTGGCAAGCATTTTATACTGGCTTGCCAAATGCTGATGTTCAAGAATTAGAAATAGCATCAAGTATAGGTAAAATAAGGGCAGCAACTAATGGTAGAGGCTTGTGGGAATCTGATTTGATGCTTCAATCTGCCTTGACTTTAAATGTTTCTACAAATTCAATTTCATTACCTGCTATTGCAAGCAATACATTCTCTTTTAATATTACTTCAAATACTGCTTGGTCTATAAGTAATATTCCTTCATGGTTTAATTTAAGCTCAACTAGTGGAAATGGTAATTCTAATATAACAATTACTTCTCAAACTAATATTAGTCTAAACCCAAGGAATGTAGTTCTAACTATTTTAGGGACAGGTGTAACTGCTAAAACAGTTTCAATAAGCCAAGATGGTGCTACTCCAACATTGAGTTTATCTACCAATACAATTTCAATTGGTGCTAGTGAAAGTAGCTCAAAATCGTTTGAATTGAGTTCGAATACTAATTGGACTATTACTTCAAGTCAATCTTGGATAAATTCAAGTAATACAATCGGAAATGGAAGTAGCACTATCACCCTTACTGCTAAAGAAAACACTTCACTTTCAACTAGACAAGCAAATATAATTGCTTCTGCAAATGGAGTAAGCTCTCAAACAATTTCTGTAACTCAAGATGGTGCATTACCTATTCTTTCAGTTTCAACAAATTCTTTAACTCTCGCTTCAAAAGCTAATAGCACAAAATCTTTTGATATTTTATCTAATACTTCTTGGACAATTTCAAGCAATCAAGCATGGCTTAATACAAATAAAACAAGTGGACAATTAAATTCAACAATTACTCTAACAGCTCAAGAAAACACCAACCTTTCATCTAGAAGTGCAACTGTAACTATAAGTTCAAACACACTTAGCCAAATAGTTTCTGTTACCCAAGATGGAGTTGCACCAAATCTTTCAGTTTCACCAAGTACAATTACATTAGATTGGAAAGATAAAAGTACTGGTATATTTGATGTTATTTCTAATACTAGTTGGACAATAACTAATAACAATACTTGGCTATCAATTGATAAAAATAGTGGAAAAGATAATGATAGAATTACTCTTACTGCTCAAGAAAATTCAACTTCAATTTCAAGAAGTGGATTAATATCTATTTCTTCAGGTACTATAAATAAAACAGTTTTTGTCTTGCAAAATAAATCTGATGATTTAGTTGATATTGAAATTAGTAAATTCATATTACCACAAAATGGTAATCCAGTTATTTCAACTACCTCTATAAAACCAAAAATTGAAATAAGAAATAATGGTACTAAAACAATAAAGAGCATTAGAATAAACATTCAATTATTTAAATGTAATGAAAATTCTTTACCTATTTATAATACTAAAGGTGAAGATATCGATAGTATTGGTATCGGCGTAAACAATACTAAAATATATGAATTTTATAATATACAAAATTTAGAACAAAAAGGAAATTACTATATAAGAGTTCAAATATTTGCAAATGGAGATCAAATTCCTACTAATGATTCATTATCTTCTAAATGTTTCTTGATTGATACCACGAATTCATCTGTTGAAGACAATATAAACGCCAATATCTCAATTTACCCTAATCCATCTAATGGAGAAATAAATATAAATAGCGAAACTTTGATTGATAAAATTAAAGTTACAGATATGCTTGGTAAAATAGTATATGAAGCAAGCCCAAGCAAGAAAAATGAGATAATTAATATAAAAATGCCAGGAGTTTACTTTGTAGAAGTTAGCTCCGAGGGTGAAATTTAAACATACTCAAGCAAGAAGATAATTGCTTGAGTATGTCTAAATTGTAATTTTTATAGGAGTAATAGGTTCAAATATTTTCGCTGAATTTATATCTGACATCGCTCTTTGCTTTCCAGATTTCATAATATATTCTAATGCTTTTACTCCATCTTTAATCATTTTTTCAAGTTTTTCTTGTTCATTTTCTTCAAATTCACCCAAGACATAATCAACTAAACCACCTAAATTAAAGTTTTTATCTATTCCGCATCTTAATTTATAAAAATTCGAATTGTTCAATTCATCCATAATTGATTTTAGTCCATTATGACCACCATCACTCCCACCATTTTTGAAATGTAATCTACCAAGCGGGAAATTGTATTCATCTACAATTACAATTACTTCATCTGATTTGCCTTCGTTTTTATTTAAATGATTTAGAATTGCTTGCCCACTTAAATTCATAAATGTTGTTGGTTTTATTAACAAAGCAAATTTACCAGCATATTTCCATTCGGTATAAAATGCCTTTCCTTGTTCTTTTGAAAAATCTAAGTTGTACTTTTTAGCAAGTTCATCAATAATCATAAATCCAATATTATGACGAGTCTTGCAGTATTCACTACCTATATTGCCTAATCCAGCAATAATATATTCGTATTTGACCATAAAGTTTTTTATTATTGAACCGATAAATTAAAACAAAAATAAGAAAATAAGAAAATACTTTGATAGTTCTTATTTTATTTAATTAAAATTTATTAAATTTGTAAAAATAAATTTATAACATTCTCTAAAGGACATTAATTGAGGCTTATTTTACCTGCTCACTTTACTCCCAATCGTGGTATGCCTGTTCGCGAAACTGCTAGAAAGCACAAAATCAATGGTGAAATTAAAGCCAATGAGGTGCGATTAGTTGGACCTGACAATGAAATGATAGGTGTTGTTTCTAGATTTGATGCTCTTAAGAAAGCTCAAGACTTAGAATTGGACTTAGTTGAGATAGCTCCTCAAGCTGTTCCTCCAGTTTGTAAAATTATTGATTATGGCAAGTTCGCTTATGAAATTGCTAAAAAAGATAAAGATCAAAAGAAAAATCAAACTCAACAGTTGATGAAAGAGATTCGATTTAAATGGAGAACAGACACTCACGATTTCAATTTCAAAACACGTCATGCTCGTGAATTCCTTATTGCTGGCAATAAAGTAAAAGGTTCGGTAATGTTTCGTGGTAGAGAAATTACTCATAAAGAAATTGGTGGAGTGCTTTTAGAAAAGTTTGTAGCCGAATTGCTAGATGTTGCTAAAGTAGATTCTCCTATTAAATTAGAAGGTAAAAACTTATCGGTAGTTCTTGCTCCAGATAAGGTTAAAAAAGCTAAAGAGACAAAACCTAAAGCAATTCCAAAAGAGAAAAAGGAAGCTAAAGGAACTATTTCTGAAGAAGTTGTTTATGATGAATCAAAATCATTAATAATTGAAGATGTAACTTAAGTAACAGTTGTAGAATAGTAATTCTAAAGAAAATCTTAAACATTTATCCCCTATTGCTATAGCTTTGGGGATTTTTTTTATAAAATGCAATAAAAGCATATTTGGGTTTAATAAAAAGATTATTAAAATAACCTAAAATGTTTGAAATAATAGAATTACTTATCGATAAAATAAGAACACTTGGTGTAGTTTAGACGTGAAGGAGTAAAATATGATTTTATTTTCTTTTTGGGTTGAATCATTGTATTTGTTAAGTTAAACCTTTGTTATGGAAATAAACTTTCAAAATAATCATCTTGGTGGAATCCAACCAGATCTATTCCATTTTTTTAATTCAATATTGACTTTTCCAACATATACATTCATCTTTGCGAGTATCGGAACAGCAGATTCATCATCTGAAAACCAACCCTCAAAATTACCTTTTAAACCATATAAGCCTTCCCAATCAGCCAGTCCATTAAAGTAAACTGTTCTTATAGGATAATTGATATTTTCAATTTTAACTGTTTCTTTTTTACCCAAAAAATTAATAGTTGTAAAGCACGTATCTTTATCTATAATTGTAGGTACTTTTATTGTTTTTTTATAATTTAAATACTTTCTTGAAAGATAAAATAAGGAAAAACCATCATTCCATTTCTTTTGAGTATTGGCATTGTAATCAAACTCAATTTTCTTGTCTTTATATTTTGTAAATTTATATTTTTGATTTAAATAATCGAAGTTTAAAGTTTGTTGAGTCCAAGAATTATCAGATATTTTAGTATTTGAAACAAATTTTTGAGAATATGATAGTGAAGGGTCAACCAAACTTTCACATTTTACGCATAGATTGATAAAAGGCAATTGGTCATAGGATTTAATTATTGCATTAACTTTGTATGCAAGAACTTCGTTAATTAATTCCTTGTTGGAAATGTTCAGTTTGATTAATCCAATCTTTGCACCCATGAATGATACTTCATATTCAAGGTATTCTCCATGTTGCATTAGCTTGTCGTTGTTTTCTGGTATTGAAAAAGAATTAGGTGCGAAAAATAATATTGAAATACATATAATTGCAAATAATAAATTTAATTTAGTCATCTCAAATATAGTCCTTGATTGGAATTTAAAATTATACTAGAAATTCAAGTTCAATAGTAAAATGTAATAAGTTATGTTAATTTCTGTTTATTAATTTACAGTCATTTCCCTCAAATATCTTTCTTTTTTTGATGTTTCAAGTTTGCTCAAGTCTAATAAAATTAAACCATCTATTGAATTGGCAAAACTTTCATCTACACCAAAATCAATAAACTCTGTACCACCTTTTTCACAAAGTTCAGTGTAGCTTCTATAAAGAATTGGCACTGTATAACCTAAATTTTTTAAGGAGTTTTTAAGCACTTTGAAATCTTTATCATAAGAATCTTCAGAAAAAATTTCAACTAATTCTGAATGTCTATTTTTTGTAATTATATATGGGTATTTTGCTTTTGTTTGATATGTGGAAGTACCATACCATTTGTTATAATAATAAATTATCAAACTCTTTGCTTCATCTGAATAAAAATCACTAATGCTTACTGCACCCCACAAATATCTAATATTTTGATTTTCAGAAATATATGCTCCTAAACCTTTCCAAAGCAAATCGAGAGCATTAGTTTTCCAATATTTGTGCTGAATGAAACTCCTTCCAAGTTCTATTGAATTTTTCATTATTTCTAAGAATGCATCATCAAAATTGAATTGACTTTGATTGTAAATTGCTGATACTCCATTGCTTTTAATAATTTCATCACAGATACCAATTCTATAAGAGCCAATTATATCTAAATTATTATCATCCCAAAGTACCAAATGTTTATATATTTTGTCATATTTGTCCGAATCGTATCTCTCTCCAGTTCCTTCTCCTACTTTTCTAAAAGTAAACTCTCTAAGCCTTGCTAATTCTTTCATTAAGTTTTGAGCAGAATCATAGCTCACTAAAAAAATCATTTTATTATCAGAAGTTTTTGATAACAATTGCGAATTAAATAATTCCTGTCTCAAAACCTTAGTTTCAACTGGATGAATTATTGTTTTTTCTGTCTTAAATATACCATCTTTCTTTTTACCAATATTAAAAGTATGTTTTTTCAATAGTTTTATCATATAATTTTGATTCACTACTCCCGAACTAAATACTTTAGCTGGAATTGGGTCACCAACTCTAATATGAATCGTTTTTCCTTTTTTATTAAACATTTCACTTGGTAAAAGAAACATAGCAAGTTTTTTGCTAATAATAGATGTAAAATAAAATAAAAGTGAGTTTCTACCTTTCACAAACATTGGCAAAATAGGAGCATTGTATTTACTTGCAAAATACAATGCACTTCGTGACCAATCTTTATCTTTTATTCCTAACCCAGACATTCTAGAAACTTCACCAGCAGGGAATATTATAATAGCTTCTTCGTTTTCTAAGCATTTTTTAATTGATTCTAATTGACTACGTTTGGGACCATTTGAGTACATTTCAATAGGAATGAAATTACCTGAAATAGCTTCTATATTTGCTAAAATGCCATTTGCTAAGATTTTAACATCTTTACGAACTTCCCCAATTGTTTGTAAAAGAACTAATCCATCAAGCCCACCTAATGGATGGTTGCTGACACAGATTAACTTTCCTTCTGCAGGTATGCGTCTTTTGTCTTTGTCAGAGATGGTATATGAGAAATCAAGATATTCTAAAAAGTCTTCAATCATATCAAGACCACGCCTAGATTGATGAGATTGAATAAACTTAGTCATTTCATTTACATATAATATTTTATGTAATAAAAACGAAATAAATTTACTTATTGATTTAGGAAGTTTGTCTAAATAAGGTGACAAGCCTTTATCAACTATTTCAGAAAAGTTAGTATTATTCATATATTTATTTATTTGTAATTTCCAACAATACAAATTTATGTGATTAGTTTTAGGTTAAAATGAAGTTTGAGTTAAAGTTTGGTGAATTAATAATTATTGAATGTTGTTGAATAAACAAGATAAATTATGGGATTAAAATAATAAATAATTAATAAGAATTGTTTTAGATCTACTTATAAAATAAAAAAGAAATCTTTGATTTATGCTTCTTGGTTTAATTCAGTACTCGATTCATAATCATATTCATCTTCTAGATTATCTTCGGTGTTATGTAACAAACTGTTTTTATAATGAAAAAGTTCCCATTCACCATTATTGTATTCTAATGCTGTTAGATTTTCTATCCAATCACCAGAATTGAGATAGGTAAGTATTTCGCCGTTTACTTTTTTGTATTTTTTTATACAAGGTTGGTGAATGTGACCACATACGACATAGTCATAATCCTTTTCTAAAGCAATTGTTACAGCGGTATATTCAAAGTCATCTATAAATTGAATAGCTCTTTTCACACTATTTTTAATTCTATGTGACAATGAGATCTTTGGTTGCCCAATCCTATTTAGAAAATTATTAATTACACTATTAATTATTATTAGTAAATCATACCCGATCGCACCAAGTTTGGCTAACCACTTACTATGTCGCATAGTAATATCAAAAACATCTCCATGAAAAAACCAAGCTTTCTTTCCATTTATCTCAAGAGTTAATTTGTTTCTTAGTTCAAAATCACCCATTTTAAAATCAACAAATCTTCTTAGAATTTCATCATGATTTCCTGTTAAATAATATACTTTTGTACCTTTGCCTATCATTTTGATAAATTTTTGTAGAACTTTTGTATGAGTATCTGGCCAATATCGTTTTGAAAATTGCCAAATGTCAATTATATCTCCATTTAAAATTAAGATTTTAGTAGAAATAGACTTTAAATAATTATTTAATTCAATTGCCTGGCAACCGAATGTACCAAGATGTATATCAGAAAGGACAACTATTTCTAATTTTCTTTTTTTCATAATATTTCATTATAAATTGATTAAATTGTTCAAAGATTTTAAAGTAATATACAAGTTTAATTAACTTTTTTAGTACCAACAAAACAAAAATATTCCCATATACCAAAGTAAGCTTCACTTATTTCAGAATTTCCAATTTCAAAATTCTCTCTTAATTTACGAAGAATTTGTCCTTCCATTTTAACATGATTCAATTCCATGTATTTTTTATATAAAGTTAAATTAGATTTATGAAAATCAACAACTGCTATTTTGCCACCATCATTTAACAAATTAAAGGCATTATCAATAAATATATCATAACCGGGATTTATCATTGTTAAGCAATATGAAAATAAAATCAAATCAAATTTGCCATCGAATAGTGTCTCTGTGAAGGGTCTATTTATTAATGTAATGTTATTATAATTTATTGTTTTTTGTTGAGCTTTATGAATCATGTCAATTGATATGTCAACACCAATTATTAAAGAATTAATATTGTTTTTTGAAAGTAATATTAAATTATGTCCTGTACCACATCCTACTTCTAGAATTTTTGAATTATTTGGCAGATTATTTACTAAATTTATTATTTTATTCCTACCAAATAAAAAAGACCATCTTGTTAAATCATAGATTAGAGAATGGAACTTATAATAATTATTTATACGATTTTCTTGTAGATTCATATTTTTTTGTTTTATTTGTTTTGCAAAATTATTGAAAGAAAGTTAACTTTATGTTAATTCTATAAATTAAATTTAAATTGTTTAAAATATAATATTTTTTTTATATCTTAACTAAACATTCATATAAAATTCATTTTAAACTAATATTAAAATATTAATTTTATTACTTTAAAAATTTATAAAAATAAATAATGATAACCAAATTAAAAAATATATTTAATGACAAATTATTTAACTCTATTCATTCCAATAATTTGGTTTATAATACATGTTGGGAAGACCCAAGAATAGATAGAAAGTTGTTAAATTTAAATTCTAAAAGTAGTGTTGTTATGATTACATCTGCCGGATGTAATGCTTTAGATTACCTATTAGATAATCCAAAAGAGATTAATGCGGTAGACATTAATCAAAGACAAAATTCACTTTTAAATCTTAAAAAAGCTTGTTTTCTTGCTGATGATTATGTTCTACTCTTTAAATTATTTGGAGAAGGTAGAATAAATGACCCACATACAATTTTAAAGAAGCAATTGAAAGAATATTTAACCAAAGAAGATTATAAATATTGGAATGAAAAAATAAAGTATTTCAAAAGCGACAAGGTTAATAATAGTTTCTATTATAGAGGCACTTCAGGAAAGTTTGCAAAAGTATTTAATCAATATTTGAATTCTAAACCAAAATTAAGAGAGTTAGTAGAAGATTTATTTGAAAGTGATAATTTAAATAAACAAACAAAAGCTTTTAAAAAAATAAATCATATTTTTGATAATGTAATTTTAGAATGGTTGCTCAAAAGACATATAACACTAGCATTATTAGGTATTCCAACAAACCAATACAAACTAATTATTAAAGATTTTCCACTAGGACTAATGCAATATTTGAAAGAAAAGTTTAATCATTTGTTTACTGAGTTACCAATCAAAGATAATTATTTTTGGAGAGTTTATTTATATGGGGCTTATTCACAAAGTTGCAAACCCAATTATCTCTCAGAAGATAATTTTAATTTTTTAAAATCCAATATGTCAAAAATTAGTACTCATACTAATACTATTGCTGGATTTCTGGAAGAGAATTCTAATAAATATTCACATTTTGTCTTACTTGATCATCAAGATTGGTTAGCAATAAATCGACCTGATGAATTAATTAGAGAATGGGAATTAATTCTAAAAAACAGTAGTAAGGGGACAAAAATATTATTGAGATCAGCTTCATTTAATCGTGGATTTTTACCAAACTTTATATTAGACAAAATAGAATTTCTAGATGATGAAGTTGATAAACATCATCCAAATGATAGGGTTGGAACTTATGGTAGTACGCATTTAGCAATTGTAAAGTAAATTTATATTTCCGTTGAAGGTAGTTTTATATAAAATGTACTACCTTCTCCGAAAGTACTCTCAGCCCAAATCTCTCCATA